>JAGDBK010000061.1 GCA_017959065.1 Clostridia bacterium
AATATGTGGACGAAGATATGGATTCGATCGGGTAATTGCCTTCTCTCAGAAAAACGATCACCGACCCTTCCCTGACGACCTCGAGCGCTCCGTCGCCGAAATTCGCCGAGTCCCAATCATAGACCTGATAACCGTAATACCTGATCTTTTCAGGCTCCCATCTTTCTGCCTGATCTTCGGTTATCTCCATGAATGTCCTTGTCCCGTCCTTGTAGATAGTGGCTCTCTCGTACTCCCCGTTGGGCCATCTGGCCACCGTCTGCCTTTCATTGTCGGCATATAGTTCCTGCCTGTACGAGTAGCAGCGCCGGCCTATCGTGTAGTCAGCGCTATCGTCAAGATCATAGCACCCTGCCGCCCTGAGATCCACTTCCAGCAGAGCACTCCTGACCGCGCCATCCGGTACTCTGGACTTTGCTTCGTCAGATGCCGGAACGAAAAGGGACGGATCTATTCTCACTCCGCCGTCGAAAACGACCTCTCCTCCGTCTGCAGCGCGGAAGACTATCTCTCTGCCTTCTTCTCCGGAATCAGCCTCAGTAAACGTCAGCGTCGTCCTTATCTGATAAGTTCCGGGAGAAAAAACGATCTCTATGCCCCCTTCCGGAAGCCCGTTCTCTTTTCTGAAGCTGCGCACTGCCTCCAGTGCACCGAACGGAGAAGCCAGCGGATTCTCCACGCTCCCGTCGTTTTCGTCACTTCCTCCAGGAGCCACATAAAAAGATTTTCCCGCGGCTCCCGGTTTATTCTCTCCGGGAACGTCATTGTCTTCGTCCTCCGGAACGTCCGCCGGAGTACCGCACGAACCTAGCCAGAGTATTGAAGCTAAGATGATCGCCGCAATTAAAACAGCTGAAATGATACGTTTCATATAAACCTCCGAATGATTCCTGAATTCCCCATCCTGTACCGGTTCCGCATCCTGTCACGGTAACCCCGATTAACCCGAATCGGAGAGGTCATGTTCGATCACTTTATCAGGCCGATCAATTCCGAATCTATGTTGATGAATCCCGGTATATCCCTGAAAACTCTCGAATCCTCTTTCAGAGTGTAGTTTCCGTTCTTTTCATCGGCGAATCCCGGATCCTCTCTGTAGCAGATATTTGATTCATTGGTTCCCCAGTACTGCGAACCTCCGAATTCTCTTATGGAACCGACTATGATATTATCTCTGACTATTACGTATGCGGGCGTGCCGGGATCATCAGGCTCGTCCATAGTAGAATAGCCCGTATGTTCTATGAGAAGAAGATTTTCCGGGACCGCGAATCTCTGCATATCGGAAAGATAGTTGACGTTCTTTGTTATCCCGGACCACATGTAGCCGTCGGGATATACGACGAAATCATGGCCGAATTCCGTACCGGTTCCTCTTTCGTCGCAGAAAAACGGCGTGTGTTCCGGATTTATGATGATGTTGTTGAAGAAGATGTTCTTTTTACCGCCGCCTGAGACCAGGCACCTTCCGGAAACATTCTTCAGAATGTTTCCGTATACAGTCTGTCCGGAAAGGCAGTCGTCTAGGTAAATACCGTTGGGAGTTCCTCCGAACACCTGATCTTTGATGTTCTCTATCAGATTGAACCGGATTGTGTTCGCGGACCAGTCCCATCTTCTCCCGGTATATACCGCGCCGGCATCAGTAGTCTGACTGCAGACTTCATGGATGTAATTATACTCTATGACAGAACCGCCGGTGGAGAAAGCGATGGCCTCGTGAGGACTGTTGTAAAGCTCGTTGTGGGATATAGTGAATCCGTATCCCAGCACATATATGCCCGGATTGTATACGGTATATGTCTGGGACCAGTCGTGGATAAGGTTGTTTGTGATCACGGTCCCCGAACTGTTTACGTCGTTAGAATCTCCGCCCGTTAGCTTGACGCATCCGGAGCCGAGATTGTACATCTCACAGTTCATGATCGTGAATTGCGTCCCTTTCGCATTTACTGCATACCCGCCGAGACATCTGAACACGCATTTTTCAATTGAAATACCTCTTGTATCCGTATTGCCGCCCGCAAATATGTCGGACCTTCCGTTTTCAAAAATGATCCCTTCAAAAGATATATCCGAAACTCCGTCCAGTATGAACCAGTTATCCGCGAACTGGGAAAACGAGATCTTCATATCATTTATGTCGCCGTCCGGGTAATAGTACAGCTTGCCCGCTCCGACATCCCAGAAGTATTCACCGGGCGTATCGAGTTCGCACAGAAGATTGTAAAGATAATACCTGACGCTCGATGTCCCAATGATCTGTCTGCCTTTATTCGAGCTGAGGAACAGCTGCGAGCTTTCCTTGCTGATCTCTATGTCGTATTCCTGGAGATTGACGGAATCCCAGTCGACGACCGGATATCCGTAAAATCTTGCCGGCTCCTCCGCCCACAGCGGCGCCTTGTCCTCCGGTACGGCAAGATGAGCCCTTTCGCCGTACTGGGAGAAAGCGGGAGTAACATCGTATCCGCTGTTCGGCCATCTGGCCACGGTCTGCCTCACATTGTCCGCATACAGTTCCTGCCTGTAGGAGTAGCACGCCCATTCTTCAGTATATTCTCTGCTGTCGTCAAGATCGTAGCAGCCTGCAGCGGCAAGATCCACCTCGAGCAGATTGTCCCTGACAGTCCCTTCCGGTACTTTTGACTTTACTTCATCGGATGCCGTTACGAACAGCGAAGGATCTATCGTGACACCGCCGCTGAAAATGACTTCGCCGTCTTTTTCCGCCCGGTAGATTATCTCCTTTCCGTCTTCTCCGGAATCCTCATCCGTGAACACTGTCTGTGAACTGATATAATATGTGCCCGGTGCGAAAATGACATCTATGCCTCCCTCCGGAATGCCGTTCTCCGCCCTGAAGCCGCGGACTGCCGTGACAGCACCCTGAAACGTTGCGAGGGGTGCTTCTTTGCTTCCGTCGTTTTCATCGCTTCCGTCCGCGGAAACGTAAAATGTTTTTCCGGCTTCGCGTGGCTGCTCGTCTCCTCCCTGTCCGCCGGTGTCAGGCCCGATACTGTCATCCGGAGCACCTGCTTCCTGTGAGCAGGAACCCAACCCGAGGGAGGCAAGAAGTATAACCAGAGCAAGTATAATTGAAAACAGATTTTTCATTTCTTTATCTCCAGCCTGAAACAATCATTCCGATCAGTTATATCATTTGTGAAGGAAAGCGGACATCTGCCTGCGGGAACGCGCCGATCAGCTGAGAAGTTTAGACCATTTTACCGATTCCGTCCGGCCGGCGCGGAAAGACCACGCGTGATCCCCCGTCCGGGCAGGCCGAAAAAGGCTTAAAGTAATTAAATCCTTATTGAGACGTGAGTCTGAACAAGCGAATAATATGATGATGAAAAAGCGATATGGACCGATAGCGTCTGACGTTTGGCGAAACGGCTGGCGCAAATAGATCATATGATCCGTAAAGGATCTCCATAATAAGCGCAGAAGCGCTTTAAAACGTGCAGCGTTACAGTTCATCTGCACCTGAACCGGCTTCCGCTCCATCATCTTCCCGGCGCGCCCCCGCAGACATATGTCCGCGGTAAAAACAATAGTTATACCCTTTCTGAGAAAAACTCAAAGGCCTCTGCAAAGCTGGAATTGACATCGAAAGGGGGCTCGTAGTCGACCTGAGTGGTCACAAGACAGAGATCGATCTTTGCCGATGTCTCGTCGGACTGTCTGTTCAGGGCGGACAGCATGTTTTTAATGAAGTTTCTGTCATAGTTAATCGTTACGACACGTTTCACGTCGCATCTGTACGTGGTCTGGTTCCCTTCCGCGTTGAATCTGAGCCCGGTTCCTCCATTGGGTATGATCTGCTCTGAGCCGCGCAGATCGTTCATGTGCTGAAATACCGATGCGACGCTCTGACGGACGGAGTTCATGCTGATCTCGCTGTCCATATCGATCTCAAGAGTGTTTTTCGCTCTTCTTATCGCTCTGTAAAGGCTCTTTTTCTCACTGAGGAGGAAAATAAGAAAACGCGAGATCTCCGTGATCCTGTCCGCGTATTCGCTTTCAGGTATCTCGGCAACGGTCTCGTCGTCTGCGTCGGTATTGACTTTATGTCTGTAGTATGTGTTTTCTGTCATCGTCACGTTTGAATCATCGGAAAGGATAGCCATCGCCGTTTCCATCAGCGACTGAATCTTGTTCTGATATCTGAAAGCTTCCTTCAGGTTCATTCTAATATCCTCCGTATCAGATAAATATGATTAAAACCAGTAGTGAACGGATCAGAAAGAAGACCCGTCCAGGCCCTTATCGAAAGCGGGAACAAAACTGCAGATTTAAAACAAAACCGGACAATAACGTCAGATACATATAATTGTCCCAGTTTACTTAAGTGTAAGCCATCGGGCTTGAATTGTCAAGAAAGTAATACGGTGTAAGGCGTAAAGGACGACGTTCCGTCTTTCCCAGCGCGGGCGGCGTACTGCTGGCATCGGCGTTTGTCTCGCCGCAGTCAATTGCCCTTCCGCTGCTCGAGATAGATTCTCCTAACATCCGACAGAAACCGTTTCATCCTGTCGGACTTAACATCCGCGTATGTCCAGAAGAAATCAGTCCATTCGCCTCTGGAATAAACGAGCGAAAGGTCCGCGAATATCCCGTCTGACAACGGCACTCTGAAGCTGGCTCCCTTGGTAGTCGCCATGACGAACCTTCCGTGACTGAGCAGACATGGATCGATGTTGACCTTTCTGTTTCCTGACACTGACATGTCATCCTCTATGCCGTTGGTCCTGATCTTGATCTCGGATAGTGACGACGGATCCACGAGCCTCTCGAAACTGACGAATCTCTTCATGACTCTTCCATCCATTTCACCGTCATAATATCCGGAATAATCCGAAAATGAATACTCTTCCGTCTCCGAATCGGTCTTACCGAATAGCTGCGTCAAAACATCCGTCACCCTGCGGAAATGATCCCCGTCGGTGTACATGATCCCGATCACCAGTTTTTCCGGTTCAAATGTTTTTATCCTGCCCATGATCACTCACCTTGTCCCGCCGTTATACAGACACCCCTGGGTCCACCCTTTTTCCGTCATAACGCGGTTGATCTCGCTTATTACCCTGTTTTTGTCCCTGTTCCATTCCGGGGCGGTCAGAAGATCCTCCGGGCAGTCACCGGTAATCCTGTGCACTATCATTTCCGGAGAAATATGGCTCAGCACGTAAGCCGCGCTCTCCGCATACCCGTTCAGGGAGATCGGGACATAATCCCCTTCCAGAAACATTTTTTCAAGGACCGTTCCGCGCATCACATAAACGGAATGGATCTTTATTCCCCACAGCCCGAAACCGTTGACGTAATCAACCGTCTCCGCGACATCATCCGGACCCTCGCCCGGAAGCCCTATCATTATGTGTACCACGACAGGGATTCTCCTTTCTCTGAGGATTCCGACCGCCCTTTCAAAATCGGAACGCCCATACCCTCTGTTTATCTTTTCGGCCGTCAGATCTTTGGCAGTCTGAAGGCCAAGCTCGACCCACACATCGCACCGGCTCCTGTATGAATCCAGAAGATCCGCAGTCCCGGACCCGATGCAGTCCGGTCTCGTTCCTACGTCAAGTATCACTATCCTGTCGTCGATCAGCGCGGAATCATATCTTTCCCTGAGAGTTTCCAACGGAGCATATGTGTTCGTGTAGTTCTGGAAATATGCGATGAATCCGTCCGCCCCGTGAATTGAGTCAAGGGAAAGCCTGACCTGCTCCGGGATAGGAAGCCTGGATGCCGTGATATGGTCTCCGGAGCCTCTGCCGCCGCAGAAGATGCAGCCACCGTATCCGCACTTCCCGTCCCGGTTCGGGCATGTGAAGCCACCGTCGATACAGATCTTCTTTATCCTGCCGTTGTATTTTTCCCTGAGATAAGCGCTCAGATTGTTATACAGCATTTTTTAATCCAGAAATAATTAACATTTTATGTAGCAAATAATAAGGAGAATTATTAAACTGTGCTTTAAGATACCTGAAGCACTCTGTCAGAACAATACCCGGATCTTATTCTCCCGGCTTATATACGAAGGAAGGCATTAGCTCAAGCTTGAAGAGGTTGGCCTTGTGCTTTTTGTCTATCAGCGCCTTTTTGTCCGGATCATCGATGATGCCATCGCGGATGTATCTGTCCAGTTCGGCATAGGTGAACCCGAGATTGTCCTCATCGGTCTTGCCGCAGAGACCGTCAGTCGGCGCTTTTTCTACAAGGGCGTCGGGGAGCCCGAGCACCCTTCCTATAGCCTTGACTTCCTGAACGGTGAACCCTGAGCAGGGGCTGAAATCCCCAACGGAATCTCCGTATCTCGTAGAATACCCGACCCAGTCCTCGGACAGATTGCATGTGTTCGCTACCCTGCCGTTCATGCTCTGAGAGACCGCGTACAGGGTGGACATCCTGATCCTCGGCGGCAGATTCGTCAGGCTCTGGGCTGACATATCAAGCGGGATGGCGGACTTGAGAGCGTCCAGCGCTTCCTTTATGTTGACGGTGTAATTTCTTATACCTAGATGCTCGACGAGCAGACGGGCCATGTCTATGTCCGGCTGTTCACCGTTGGGCATAAGCACTCCTATGACTCTGTCACGGCCAAGCGCTTCGACGCAAAGCGCTGCTACTACCGAACTGTCCTTGCCGCCCGATATTCCCACCACGGCATTGCATCCCGGTCCGTTCTTTTCAAAAAACTCTCTTATCCATTCCACGCACGCGTCCTTCGCGGCTTTTGCGTCAAACATGCTGGTCCACCTCCCGACACTTTTTACATTTAAATTATACCCTACTTGAGGCAGATAATCCATAAAAAACGATAATGATGAAGATTCTTTTTTCACCGCGGAGACGCAGCGGACCGGATCAGGACAACGCCAGCCTGCCCGGTCGGCTGAACAAGTGAAATGTAAGACGGAAAGTCAATAATGTAATATTAATGTAAACTGTGTGGAAGAGCGGCTGGAATAATGATATAATGACTGTATAAAGTAAAAGGATCCGGGACACCGGAATGAATGAAGCACATCATTCATCCTTTCCGAACAAACGTTTTTTCATATCCGTACGATTAACGGAGGTCAGGCATAATGATAGAACTGAAACACATTACCAAGATCTACAGAGGCACGGGCAGTTCATCTGTCATAGCTCTGGACGATATCTCTATCAGATTTCCGGAGAAGGGGCTCGTTTTCATCATAGGCAAAAGCGGATGCGGAAAATCCACTCTGCTCAATATTGCCGGCGGACTGGACAGGCCCACATCCGGTGAGATATCTGTAGGCGGCAAGAGTAGCAGGGATTTCTCCCAGTCGGATTACGATTCGTACCGGAACACTTATGTCGGATTCATATTCCAGGAATACAACGTCCTTCCGGAATTCAGCGTAATGGAAAACATAACGCTCGCTCCGGAACTTCAGGGTAAGAAAAGCACTCCGGAGGAAATAGGCGGGATCCTGTCGGAAGTCGAGCTCGACGGTCTCGAGAAACGCAGTCCGTCCACGCTTTCGGGAGGTCAGAAACAGAGAGTCGCCATAGCCCGTGCACTTGTTAAGGACCCGAGGATCATACTGGCGGACGAGCCCACCGGCGCGCTTGATTCGGTGACGGGACGATCCGTGCTCGATCTGCTTAAGCGCCTTTCGGAAGACAAGCTGGTCATCGTCGTATCTCACGACCGGGATTTCGCCAACAAATACGCTGACCGCATAATCGAACTTCACGACGGAAAGATAATCTCCGACATGAGTTTCATAAAGGATGAAGAGAAGCGTCCTGACATGGCCGTAGTCGGCGACGACGTGCATCTCTCCTCCGAGATCCGGGAGAGCATGCTCGAGGAACTGAACCGTCTGCTGAAAGACAAGAAGAAACTGACGATAACGCTGGAGGAAGGCGGCGTAAGCGTGGAAGGCGGATACTTTGCTCCGACCGACCAGGAGAGTCTGATACGTGAACACGAGGATGAAGGCAATCTCATCCGCTCCAAGTTCCCGCTGAGATACGCCGCGAAGATGGGAGCTTCCGGGCTTCGAACGAAACCGTTCCGGCTCGCCATGACGATCCTTCTGACGACAGTGGCGCTCGCGGCATTCGGCTTCATGCTCTCTCTGATGAACTACGACAGATACCAGACCCTGAAGAACGCACTGGCGGATACTGGACACACGGAGCTTTCGCTCGCGACCTACAGGGTCGAAAAGCCCGACTGGCTGTCCACGATTTTCGGCGACTTTTCCTATGATGTCCCCGTCAGGTCCGACAGCAGCAGGATAGAAATAATCAAAAACAAAACGGGGCTGGATTTTGTCAAGGTACAGAAATTCTACACCCCCGAACTGGACTCGAATTTCAAATCAATGTTCTATTTCGGAGGCACGAACTCCGAAGGAAAGAGTTCGCTTTTCACGCCCGGACTTTGCGGCTTCTCCGCGTTGACAGAAAGCGAAATGGAAAAATTCGGCATCAGTCTAGTATCCGGGTCGATGCCCAAAGACAGCGACGATATACTGATCTCCGAGTTCGCTGCGGAAAGCATCTATGAACTGGAGGCAAAAGACGGAAGCGGAGAACCGATCCTGAAGGAAAAGAACGACAGTCCCGTCGGAAAGACAGTCGTAATATCCGGAGTAAAGCTTCGGATATGCGGCATCTTCTCCGGAGGCAGACCGGGTAAAGTCTTCGATTACATAGCTGAGACCGAAGAGCTGATGAAGGACAATATGGAAGCTCTGTATTTAGGCGCCGCTTTCGCGGAATACGGTTCCAGGCTGATGAAATACCTGAATCTTACATCAAAGCTGGAAAGCGTCTTCAGCGCCTCTTTCATGACGCTCGGCATAGTTGATGAAAGCTTTTTCGATGCACATGAGGAAGAATTCCAGTCCCATGATACAAAATATGTGATCTCTTTATCGAACGGGACATATTTGACATACGACACCACCGACCATATCTCCGATTATGATACCAGATTTATGAACGGCGCAGCAGCAGGACCCGGCGGATTGCTGATCAGTCCGGATTATCTTTACACCATCGTATACGAGTATTATTCCTCTTCACTGATTACCGAAAATCTGCAGACGGAGCTTCTGGATTCCATCCGTTCGGTCAATGATTCCGGCGGATATAATTATGACATCGACGCGTGCATCGCCGTGCTCGAAACACTGAAGAGCATAGACCCTTCACTTTTTAACGGCTCAGTCGGATACACTTCCCCGAAAATCGGAGACAGTTCCGTTCCGCTTTCGGTCAAAGGGGTATTTATTTCTTCGGATATCGATTACAACCGGGCCGACTTGCTGATCGACCCAACGGATGCAGACAAGCTGTATCCTCCCCGTACGGGCAGTTTCGATCTCTCGTCTGCCGACGTACTTCTGTTTCTGAACGACGAAAAGTCAAGAGAAACAGTCACGGACAGCAGATTCGACGCAGAGGATACAATGATGATCAAGACGGATCTTTACGCAAACAGCCACAAGGAAGACGTAAATACCTACTCCACAATCATCAGCATCGTCTCGGGGATACTGTTCTGGACCGGCACGATCATAGCGGTGTTCGCAGCCCTTCTTCTTTTCAATTTCATCTCTGTATCCATCAATAACAAGAAAAAGGATATCGGCATTCTCCGGGCCCTGGGAGCCAGAAAGATCGATGTTTTCAAGGTCTTCTTCAGCGAGAGCCTGATCATCATCGGCATCTGCTTTGCCGTTTCGACCGTACTCGCGATACTGGCATCGGAGTGGTTCAACTCTTTCCTCATGGAATCGTTCTCCGTTTCGGCAAGACTTTTCTTCTTCGGACCGCTTCAGGCTCTGATACTGCTTGCGCTCGCGCTCGGCGTCGCGTTCATAGCGACTCTGCTTCCTGTCATACACCATTCGAAAAAGCCTCCAGTGGACGCCATACGTTCGCTCTGACGGCATAAAGACGGCGCGTGTTTCCGTGACCGGAAGCATGCGCCGCATATCATATAATCCGGAATTGTGTCATTTTTTAACGAACGCCGGGCTCATTCCTCGATGAATATCTTCCTGATGGTCTCTATCTGTTCCGGAGTGGCGCCGCACCATATGGCGTGATTGTAACATCTCTCGCGGTAACTGTCCCCGAAAGGCTCGAGTTTTTTGAACAACTGTACCCAATAGTCGTCGTACCTTGAGCGGTTGCTGTCTGGAAAACACAGAGTGGACATCTCGTAATCGCGGCAGGCGTCCTCATATTCTATGCCGAGAAGTCCTTCCAGCAGTGCAAGAAAGGACCCTGTTCTGTCAGTGCCTATGACGCAGTGGATGTATATAGGATAGTTCCTCGGATCCGAAACGACATCAAGCAGCGTCAGAACGTTTTCCTTTTTTTCCACCAGAGCCTCATAGTATTCGGAATCTATGTCCAGATAACCCACATCTGGGCCGAGCGATCCGAACTTCTGTTCGGAATACACTCCGCTTCCCCTCAGATCAAGCTCGAATTTTATCCCCATCTGATTGAGGATCGTGTATCTCCCTCTTTCGGTAATGGCCATTCCCTGCTCCTTGGCGTCAAACTGGCAGCCACGGTACAGAAGGCCCTGCCTGATGCGTTTTCCGTCAACGTTGACATATCCGCCTATGTCTCTGACATTGAATGTCCCTTCCACATACATCCAGCGCGGGGCACGGTCCTCCGTGCAAAACGTTCGTATCTCGCTGTCGCCGACTCTCCACCAGTACTGTTTTCCGACGAAAAGATTGTATGCAGAGAATGAGCCTGTATCAGGCGCTCTGTAAATGATCCGGCTGAAATCCTCGACGTCCGAAAGCTCAAAATACGCGGATCCGTCACCTTTGTTCCACTCAAAGCGTACCGGTTCCGGTATCGTGCATACCCCGAATTCCTCGCTTGCAAAGGAACACCAGGCAGGGTGCTTTGCATTTTCCTCGATATTCTCCTCGAAGATCTTCATTACTTCTTTTTTCTGCGAAACTGTGTCCCCGTTAAGCGGACTGATTAGTCTGATCATGAACTTTACCTCCGGACCGGTCAGCAAATCGTTCGATTCTCTGTTCTGATATTATTATATCACTCTTTTGATTAGGACAGCCTATCTTTTTGAACTGAGAAACATCAAGAAAAACTTGAAATTGACATCATTATTTGATTAACCTTAACAAAAACACACGATTTTTCGGGAGGTTCAGAATGAAAGACATACCGTACACCATGTACAGGGAGATTCTGACTGAGGGATTTGACGGAAATACATGCCGGATATCTCCAAGGGCTTTCAGAACACCAGACGGAAAAACGCACATCAGCTACACCATTCTCCTGCTTAGCGGGAGCGATGTTTTCACCGACAGATACGTGATCACAAGCTGCGACGGCGGAAAAACCTTTTCCGAACCGGTGCCTTTTGCCGGGATGCCGCAGACGATCGAGAACGGGATCAGAAGCGTGTACAATCTCAACGCATATTTTCACCAGAAGAGCAACAGCAATTTCGCACTCGGCAGAGTGACGAGATACGCAGATGACAGCGGCCCAATACTTAAAGGCAGGGATCTGATGCGGGCCCTGACCGGTACATTCGACCCGGTCAGCATGAGATTCACTTCATGTGAGATCATGATCCCTCCGGGGACGGAAGAACTGGACAATCTGACTTTCATGGAGCCGCTAGAAGAGGATGACGGTACTGTCCTTATACCCGCATACGCCCGCCCCGGAGACAGAAGACAGCATGAGGTGATAGTGTTCCGTTTCAGCGTGGAGGGGGGAAAACTCCGGTTTATGGAGCGCAGCCGCTCGATCTTCCGTCCGGACCTGTCCCGCGGACTGTGCGAACCGAGACTCGCGAAACTGTACGGAAAGTATTATCTGACGATGAGATCCGACGAGTCCGGCTGGTACGCTGTTAGCGGCAACGGAATGGATTATTCCGCCCCTGAGGAATGGCATTTCGATGATGGTGAAGTCCTAGGGAGCAGAAACACCCAGCAGGCGTGGCTTACCCGCCCGGAAGGACTGTTTCTGGTCTATACGCGGGAGACACCGCACAACAGGCACATATTCCGCAACAGAGCCCCGCTTTTCATCGCCAGATTCGACGAGGAAAGAGAATGCATTATCAGAGATTCCGAAGAGATCGCCGTTCCTGAAATGGGCGCAAGGCTGGGTAACTTCACCGTTACAGAAATGAAGCCTGACGAAGCCTGGATCTGCGTCTGCGAATGGATGCAGACTACTCTTCCCGACTGTTCGGACAGCAGCGTCTGCGTAAGATACGGTGCGAACAACAGGCTCTGGCGTACGCGAATAGTGTTTTAATTGAGAAAAAATCAATATTGACAGAACATATTAACAGAAAAGGAGATATCAGGCGCTCGGCGCGGACCGTACTATATACGGACCGCTTCCGCAGTGTGTTTTCTGATGCAAGAGAGTCATGAAAAACGCAGACACGGTTTCCGGAAGAAGGTTTTTCGAAAAATACCTTTCCACTCCCGAGAATTTCCCAGTCTCTTTCGTCTACGGCGGGAAAAAGTACACCGGACTAGGAGGACTCGGCGCCAGAAAGATAATCTGCGGCGGAGGCGACAGCAGCCGGGTCATAATTACCGCGAAGCTGGACAGCTCCGTATCTGTCCGTGCCGAAGCGAAATTCGTCCCGTCATACGGACAGTCCGAGTACACGGTCTGGTTCGAGAACGAAGGAAAAGACGTCTCCGGGGTCATCAGCGACGTCTGGGGGCTCGACATCAACTTCGAGGGAAAGAACCCCGTTCTCCGCGGATGCATGGGCGATCATGACAACTTTTATTCCGCCTATGAACACGATCTGACCGCATCGGACAGATATTTTCTTTCGACCGGAGGCCGGGCAACGCATATAGTATTCCCGTATTTTGACCTCGTTCACGGGAACGGCGGGACGATGCTGGCATCAGGTTGGGCCGGAACATGGGAAGCGCTCTTCTCCTCAAGTGACAGAACGACAAGAGTCCGAATGAGATCCAACTGCTACCTCAACGCCGCGCTTCTGCCCGGGGAGAAGGTAAGGACCGCACTGTATGTATTCCTTCCGTATAAAGGAAGGAACTACTTTGACGCGACAAATCTGTGGCGAAGATGGTTCATGGAACACATTCTTCCGAAAGCAAACGCAGAAGGTGATCCGCTTAAGCCGTTCTCTACAGTCTGGTTTGCCCCTGACACAGGGCTTCCGAACTCTGACGGCAGCATTTCAGAGCGGAGCTTCACCTGGAAACCGACCCTGGAGAAACTCAAAGCGGAAGACCTTGTGGCGGATTTCAGATGGTTCGATGCCGGATGGTATTTCGACCCGGACGGGAACACCGTGCCGACGGACTGGTGAGGTACAGTAGGATCCTGGGAGCTTGACCGCGAGAAGTGGCCGGGGAACTCTTTCCTCGAGTCTAACGAAGCGTGCCATAAAGAAGGAATGAAGGTTCTGGTATGGTTTGAGCCTGAGAGAGTGACCAATGTTCCAGCGCTCTGCCGAAACTACGGATACAAAGAAGAATGGAGCATCGGCGAAGGTAATGTCCGCACGAACGACCTCGGGAATCCGGAATGCCTTGAGTGGACTCTGAATAGGATAACGAAAATGATGGGCGAGAACGGGGTTGACATGTACCGCGAAGACAACAACAGCGACCCGGGATTCGCCTGGCCGCACAAAGATGGAACAGAATCTGAAAAGTTCGGGGTACCGAGATCCGGCATGGCGGAAAACAATTGCATCTGCGGTCATTACGCGCTCTGGGACGGCATAATCGAATTCTGCAGAAAGAACGGCAAGTGCACATTCATTGACTCCTGCGCCAGCGGCGGAGGAAGGAACGACATCGAGTCCATGAGACGCGCTTTCCCGCTTATGCGATCAGACTATGACCGCACCACATCTTCTATGAGATTATCTCAGACAGTTACATTCTGCCGCTGGATCCCGTTCCACGGCTCATGCACCAAGGAGGCTATGGGCCAGCTCGATTACAGCGGAAACACTTTCTCGCCTTATGTGGCTAGGGCTTCGTATCTTCCGATATACAACTACAGCGGTGAATTCTCTCATGACGGAAATATGGATTTTGAAATGATGAGAAGAAATATCTCGGAGTGGAAAAGCGTCCGTCATCTCCTGACCAAGGATATCTACGTTCTGACTCCGTGGAGACACAATTCGGATACATATAACTGGACCGCGCTGGCATATGAGGACAGCGAGACCGGCGAGGGAGTACTGCTGGCATTCCGGATGGAGGAAGCGGAGGACGATACTTTCAAAGCCGTTCTTCCGTTCGCTCTTTCTGGCCGGACATACAGACTCCGCAACGCGGACAGCGGAGAGATCACCGAAATCGACGGCAGGACACTTGCTTCGGAAGGACTGTCAGTGACCCTGCCCGAAAAGAAAACAAGCGCGATGTATTATATTACTCGCTTGTTAAACTGAAACCCTGACCGGATAATCCGGAATATGTGTCCGTGACTGAACAGGAATACCGTCACGGACACAAACAAAAAAAGCGCAGGATCCTTGTTCAAAAGATCTTTGCGCTCTATTGCAAAAGACTGAAAAAAAATTCAATTATCAAAAAAGCCGAAAGACGGGCATGATCAGTATCTGGTCATGGTCGTGATCAGGACCGTTCTGGCATCCGTGTATTCCGATGAGCAGGTGGAAAACGCAAGAAACCGGATACCGTCTCCGGATTTCGGCATCTTCCCGTTCATATAGACGGCATTTTCCTGGACGAAGGAGATCACATCGTCCGCACTTCCGAAAAGCGTGATATCGAAAATGCGTTTTTCGGAAGCGGGGACTAGAAGAAGAGCGACGACGTTCAGGTCGTAGACCGCCGATTCGGTGAGCAGAGTCCCGGTAGTGTTGCTCCTGAAGAAATCTTCGTTTTTATACAGATCAAGATCTCCGAACATGCGGCTGTTTGCCATGTGATGCCCAAACAGAAGATTGTAAAAATCAGAAAAATCCCTGGAGTTGCGGCAATCGATATAAATGCTTCCGGCCAGAGCAAAGTTCCCGTACACGTCTGTATTGATGTAGGAAAGATTCGTCTCGCCCTGAAGGACCGGATAATCGATCTGCGTGCCGTCAAGGGTGACCCAGCCGCACACATCAGGATTAACAGCGTGGAGCTCATCAAATGA
>JAGDBK010000062.1 GCA_017959065.1 Clostridia bacterium
CAAGAGAGTTACTGGCTGAGGAAAGCACGGATAGTCACGAGCAGATACGAAGATATATTCGACTGACTTATCTTGTGCCTGAACTTCAGCAGTTTGTAGATGAGGGGAAAATCAAAATGCGTCCGGCGGTGGAACTCAGCTATCTCGACGAGGAATCCCAGCGCGACGTTGTCGACCGGATCGACGAGACTGAGGCGTTCCCGTCTCACGATCAGGCGATTCGCCTGCGCAAGGCATATGAAGCGGGTTCGATCAGCTATGATGTCGTTACGCAGATCATGGCTGAGGAAAAACCAAACCAGAAGCCTAAACTCAGGATATCTTTTGATAAGCTTCGGCCGTATGTTCCGGTCGGGTTTTCCGATGCCAAGGTAGAGGCGTTTATCCTGAAGGCTCTGGAATATTACCAGAGGTATCTGGAGAGACAGCGTGAACAGGTCCGGTAAGGACGGTGCGCACAGGCTGAAACCGGAAACTGTTTCGGCTAACCTTTAAGGACCGCATCACTTGTATACAGTAATAATCAGAAAGGAGGATCCTCAAATCAATGAAGGTCAACGCAAAGATTCGCAAGCTCATCGACAATGAAAAGCCGCTCAAGGCAACCTGCTCGGTAATTCTTGACGACAAGTTCGTTATCCACGGCGTGAAGATCATCGCGACAGACGACCGCTGCTTTATCGCCATGCCGTCCGAATCCTACACAGATGCCGACGGCAACGAGAAGTACCGCGATATCTGTCATCCGATCGCTCCAGATCTTCGTCGCGAGATGGAGAAGGCGGTTTTCACCGCCTACCGCGAAGTGGTGCTTGCCGAAAGCCAGAACGAAACAAACACCTGAGAACTGTACAAGAAAACCAACAAAAACAAAGAAAAGAGGTAAACCAATCAATGAAGAAGCTCTTCGGAAAGATTCGGAACAAGATGGAGGCAGTCGTTATGAACATGAAGAACGCGGTTGAGAACAGAAAAGGCGAAGGATACGTCGATTCCGGCGTAAAGATCCTGATCGCGGTCGTGATCGGAGCACTGCTCCTTGCCGGACTGTACGCCCTGTTCAACACCACCATCATGCCGACTGTGACCGCCAAGGTCCAGGAACGCTTCAACTACAGCGGCCATTAAGCCGTGTCGGCGCGGGGCGGTGCCACTCAGGCATCGCCCCTTCTACGATTATGAAGGAGGTTTGAAAGGTTGAAATATATAAGGAAGATCATAGTTGTGCTGCTTTCTGCCTTTACGATTGCGTTCTGTCTGACCGGGTGCGTGTATGAGAACCTGGATATCAGGCTTAGCAAAAACGGGACCGGCAGCATATCAACGACTGTCGGGCTGAAAAAGGAATTCGTAAAACAGATTACGGAGGCAGGTGGGTCGGATCCTTTCGCGGGAAAGGAAACCGCTGAGGTTGAATACGATGGAGAAGAGTATATCACATATACTGAAACAAAGGAGTATACTTCTTTCCGCGAAATGGAAAAAGCGCTGTCTGAGCTGATTTTTGAAGATGAGAATCTCGGGGAACTGACCGAAATTCAGCCTGGCTACAATGATAACGACGTGGAAACTGATCCTGATGAGGACGCAGAGGATTCAGGCGATGACGGGCTGCCGTCGGTTGTGATCAAAGAGAACAAGCCCGTGTTCAAGAGTGTAAAGATTGAAAAAGACGGTTCGAAGTATGTGTTCGATGCGGTGATGAATGCCGCAGACAATGAGATTGATGGATACGTTCTCAGCGACGTTTTGAAGTTCAGTATCACGGTGGAAATGCCTGCAAAGATTTCAGCATACAAGAACGGTAAGGTGGACGGGAAAAAGATTGTATTCGATAACCTGGATCTGAGCAGAGAAAACGAACTGTACGCTGAATGCAGCGTTTCGTCTCCCGTGCCGGCCATTGTCGGCATTGTGCTTGCCGTCGGAGCGGTAGTTGCTTTTGTCATTCTGAAAAGGAGAAAGTAAGGAGTGTCCGACATGGTGATCCGGCCGATTATTCCATTTGTTTTTGATTCAGGCGTCACGCTTGACTCCAAATTCTTCCTGCTCGCCTCACTGATGGCATGTCTTGCCGCTGTAGCTGCGCTGGCCCTTGCAGGATACTGTTCGGAGCGGTATGAGACTGACAGAAAGAAAACAGCACTCATGTCCGCTATTATTGCCGTGAGCGTGACGCTGATCATGATCTGTTTTTTTGGATGCTCTGCAACCGCAGTCAAGGGTATTATCCTTCTTTCCGTCCTCGCCCTTTCTTCATTTGAGGATATCAGAACACGGGAGTGCGACGATCACCTGCATGTCCTGATCGCGGTTGCAGCTTTTATCGGAACAGATATCAAAAGTCTACCTGAGATGATCCTCGCAGGATTTTTCGCGGGCGGTATTATTGTTCTTTCCAAACTGATCGGGAAGGGAAAGATCGGCGGAGCGGATATCAAGCTGGCTGCTGCCAGCGCGTTTCTGCTCGGATTCAACCGCGGGATCTTCGGTCTGCTCGTCGGGACGGTTCTTGCGGTCATCGTGAATCTTTTGAAGAAAAACAGGAAATCGGGATTCCCGATGATCCCATATCTGGCTGCCGGTTTCTCGGCGGCATTCCTGATGAGCGGATAAGGAGGAGAAAAAAGTGAAGGCAGACACTTACAAATACACAAGAAACAATAAAGCGGGGAAGGAGGTCGCATCGAAATGAAAAACAGAACGGTAATCGGGATTATCTGTATGGCACTTGCTTTGGCAATCACATTTCTGGTTGCCCCGCTGGTCAACCGACTGTCGACGGATACCACAGACGTCATCCGGCTGGCCGAGGATGTCAAACAGGGAACGCAGATAACAGCTGAGCATCTGGAAACCGTAAAAGTGAAAACGGATTCCATCCCGTCCGGGACGCTAAAGGATTCGAAGGATGTCGTTGGGAAATACGCCGCATCGAAACTGTATGCCGGAGACTGGCTGACGGCGGAAAAGCTGACTGGCGAAGCAAATTCGGCAAGCGACGTTTTTGCGGCGCTGGACGGGACCAAGGTAGCGGTCAGCGTTTCCATAGATACCTTTGCTGCCGGCCTTTCCGGAAAACTTGAAAACGGGGATATCGTTTCCATGATCGTCGTGGATAAGGAATACGGCAGGACATTTATTCCCGGCGCGCTTCGATATATGAAAGTGATCACCACCACGACTTCCGGCGGAATCGATCAGGATTCCATAGTGAAGAACGAAGACGGGAGCTACG
>JAGDBK010000009.1 GCA_017959065.1 Clostridia bacterium
ACGTCCGGTGTCGAGGAGGAGGTAATTTTCTCTCTCGGGATCGCCGAGGAGACCGAACTGACGGAGGACACCGTCAGGGAGATGTTCGTCGACTACATCCAGATATGGCAGAAGCAGTGACCAACGGCAAGGATTCCATCATATAGCGTTTTTGTAAGTATGATCCGTCTTTTCTTTCCAGTTACGGTCTTAGGGCCGATAAGAATCTTAAGGAGTGAATAATATGGACATGACTCTTCAGAAAATTAAAAGACTTACTGCTTTTATACTTTTTGCAGTTATCATGCTCTCTCTTTTCGCATGTTCCGGTGACGTCTCTGATTCTGGAAAAGAATCAGGTTTGCCCGCTTCGGACGAAAGCACAAAGCCGGCCGTAACGGAACCGGCCATAGAGTACGAGCCCGACGATCTCCCGGAACTCAATTTCTCCGGTGAAAGTATAGAGTTCTATGTTGGAGACAGTCATCTCGATGAGATCACCGTGGAGGAACTCAGAAGCGAAGCCGTGAACGACTCGATCTACAACAGGGAGCTGTTTGTGGAGGAGAGGCTCGGCGTCGATATAAGCGTAGTATATGGAAATTCGCAGAATGCGCTTCTGAAGCAGGTCACTGCGGACGAAGACACCTTCGACATCTACTGCGACTGCATACATTACCTTTCGCCTTACATCTTCGACGGGTATCTTGTCGACGCGCGCGAGCTGGATTATCTGGATCTCTCGAAGCCCTGGTGGCCGGATGATTTCATCCAGGCCGTGGAACTGGAGGACAGGCTTTTCCTTCTCTCCGGCCCTCTTTCACTTTCCCGCACGAAATACACTTTCGCTGTGTATTTCAACAAGGATCTTGCCGACGATTACGCCGAAACGATCCCCGAACTCTCGGATCTCTATTCTCTGGTAGAGGAAGGAAAATGGACGTTCGACGTAATGACATCCATAACCGACAGCGTCTATCAGGATCTGAACGGCAATTCCGATCGCGACGAGGACGACATCTACGGGATAGGAATTCAGACTGACATAGGACTGGATCCTGTCTGGAGCGGATTTGAGATCAGCATTCTTGAGCACACCGACGACGGGTGGTTCTCCGTCAACTCCAACACTGAAAAGATGTTTGCAGGACTTGAAAAATTCAGAAGCATGATGTTCGATTCCAACGGCACATATCTGACGCGGAGCCGTGAGGACTCTTCCCTGTTCGATGAACTTGCAGTCAGATTCGCCAACGGACAGCTTCTGTTCATGCTCAATAAATTCGAGGCCGCCGAAAAGGAGACCCTGAGGAACATGAAGAGCGATTACGGCATCATCCCTTTCCCGAAATACGATGAGAAGCAGAAGGAATACGGCTCTCACTCCCACGACAATCAGATGGCTTTCGCCATTCCGATCACCAATGAGAATGCGGATATGGCCGCTGCAGTTCTTGAAGCTATGGCCTCGTACAGTTACCGCGATACTCACCCGACTTATCTGGATTTTGCCCTCAAAGGAAAATACATGAGCGATGCCAGAGCCAGAAAGATGGTAGACCTGATCAATGCTCATGTGAGCTTTGACCCATACTGGGCTTATGTGAGCACTCTCGGAGGCGGATTCGTGTTCAGCTTCAGGAGCGCTTTAAGAAGTAACAACTCGGCATTTGCATCAGAGTACGCGAGTGCGGCCGCCAGTGTCAAAAGGAATCTGATAGGCTACAAAGTCAAATACAATGCCCAGTTCAAAGACGACTGAACTCCGGCGGGAATCGCAAACCATGTGATAATAGACAGCGCATGACGCTGTCCGATAATTTCCGGAAGGACGTATGATATTGAATAACAGAGAAAGAACAGTAAATCTGCTGCACTACAAGCCTGTCGACCGTCTTCCCGCGGTCCATTTCGGCTACTGGCCGGAACTTCTCGAGGAGTGGGCAGCGCAGGGCAAGATACCGGCGGAACTGGCTCATGACAACCACGACGGTTCCGACAAGGATCATGAACTGGACAAGATCATAGGCTGGGATTTCAACTATTCCCATGTCATCGGGTCCAATGACCACCTGGATCCCGTGTTCGAAGAAAAGGTCATCGAGGTCCTTCCGGACGGTTCGATTAGGCAGCAGACCCGCGACGGCGTCATTGAGCGAGTGAAGCCCGGCGTAAGCAGCATTCCTGCCGAAGACGATTATCTGCTTAAAGACAGAGAAGCGTTCGAAAAATACTACAGGCCGAGGATGCAGTTCTATCCGGAGCGGGTAGAAGCGGGGTTCACGCGTTTTAACGACAACCGTCCTCAGGATATCCCGTTCGGGATCCTTTTGGGTTCGGTAATAGGAAACATAAGGAACATGACTACCGTAACCGGTCTGAGCTACCTTATGTATGACGAGGACGAGGACCTTCTCGCCGATATAATCGATACGTATGCCGATCTCCAGTACAGGTGCACGGAAGAGATACTGAAGACCGGAGCTAAATTCGATTTCGCGCATTACTGGGAAGACATATGCTTCAAGAACGGCCCCCTCATCTCTCCGGCAAAATTCGAAGAGCTCTGCGCAAAACACTATAAAAAGAGAAATGATCTCTGCCGCAGTTACGGCATAGACATAATATCGGTCGACTGCGACGGAGTTATAGGACAGCTGATACCGATCTGGCTTGAAACGGGCGTTAACATAATGTTCCCTTTAGAGGTCGGAGTCTGGGGCGATCAGTTCGAGCCAGCGAGAAAAAAATACGGTGAGAGGCTGCTCGGCGTCGGCGGGATGGACAAGACCGCGCTGCGCAAGGACAAAGCCGCTGTCGACAGCGAGCTTGCCCGTATGGAACGTCTTGCATCACTCGGCGGTTTCATTCCCTGCCCGGATCACAGACTCATGCCGGGGACGAAATTTGAGCTTGTACAGTATTACGCAGAAAAGATCAAGGAAATAAGACTGTAAACCGTAAAATGAAAAAGATAACTCTTCTTGACGGCGCGGTAGGCACCTCGCTGTGGAATATTGCCGAGGCTCACGGCGTCAAAAAAGAGCCTGTATGGAAATACAATATCGAGCATCCAGAATTCGTTGCCGAACTGGTCGGAAAATATGCCGAAGCCGGGAGCGAGATTGTACTCGCGAACACATTCGGAGCAAACAGTCCTGCCGTCAGAAGAAGTTCATCCTACTCCGTTCCCGAGGTCATCAACGCTGCCGTGAATACCGCGAAAGAAGTTATCTCCGGAACCGGTGTGAAACTGTGCCTCGCTTTGGGGCCGCTGACCCAGCTCCTTGAGCCGTACGGCGATATGGAGAAGGATGAATGCGCGGCGATATACGGCGAAATGCTCAAGGCAGGCGTCGGAGCCGGGTGCGATATGGTCCTGATCCAGACATTCATGGACCTGGAGATGATGCGAATAGCAACTGCCGAAGCCGTGAAGTACGGTCTGCCGGTCATGTGTTCCATGACATTCGAGAAAAACGGGAAGACCATGTTCGGCAATTCAGTGCAGGACACCATCGACACGCTCGCTCCGCTCGGGATCCACGCCATCGGTCTTAACTGCTCGCTCGGTCCTGAACTGGCGTTGCCGATAATAAAAGAGTTTTCTGAAAAGACGGATCTGCCGCTCCTTTTCAAGCCCAACGCAGGGAAGCCGATACTGAGTCCCGACGGGACTGCATCCGCGGAGTACACGGCAAAGCAGTTCGCTAATGACATAAAGCCGGCGCTCGAGTACGTCAGCTACATAGGCGGGTGCTGCGGCTCTGACGCGGTGTACATCAAAGAGATAAGGAAACTGCTTGAGCAAACCGATTCCTGAAACACGAGGTAAATATGAGCATTCTGGACGAGATCTCCGAAAATCTTCAAAAAGGCAAAGCAAAGGCCGTTAAAGAACTGGTCGAACAGGCAGTGGAGTCCGGCATCAGTCCCGAGACTGTGCTGAAGGACGGCCTTCTGGCCGGAATGAACGTAATCAGCGAGAAATTCAAGACGAACGAGATATATGTGCCGGAGGTCCTGGTTGCGGCGCGCGCCATGAACATGGGATCCCAGGTCCTCAAGCCCTATCTTGAGAAGGAAGGCGTCAGGGCTGCCGGGAGAGTGTGCATCGGGACAGTTCAGGGAGATCTTCACGACATAGGCAAGAATCTTGTGAAAATGATGCTTGAAGGCAAAGGCCTTGAAGTGATAGACCTCGGCACTGACGTTTCGCCCGAGACGTTCGTGCAGACGGCGATCGATCAGAACTGTCAGATCATCTGCTGCTCCGCCCTGCTAACAACGACTATGGGCGTAATGGCCGAAGTCGTGGAAAAAGCAAAAGAGGCCGGCATACGCGACAGGGTCAGGATCATGATCGGAGGGGCAGCTGTCGATGAGGCATTCTGCGCCAGGGTCGGGGCCGACAAATACACTTCAGACGCGGCCAGTGCGGCGGACGCCGCGGTGGAATTCTGCCGCGAGCTCGCTCAGTAACGTTGGAACTGAATTTCCGGAACTCACCGGAACCACATAATAAGTTAACGACAGAAGAGGAACAATGATGGAAAGTACGGATCTTTTCGACAGTCTCATAAAGACCGTTTCTGATCTGGGAGCATACAAAGCCGCCGTCATCCCGACATCTGCCGTTGAAACGGATATTTCATTCCGCGCCCTCTGTGAAAAAAACACCTGCGGAAACTTCGGCAGAAACTGGGCCTGCCCCCCGGACGCGGGAGATATAGAAAAACTGATCGCCGATCTCTACAGCTACGGGAATATGCTCGTCTATCAGAGCGTCGGAAAACTTGAAGACAGCTTTGATGTTGACGGTATGGCACTAGCCGCTGAAAAGCATGCTGCTCTTACACGTGCAGTTAGAGAAAAAGTGGGGCCGCTCGGGTTCAGCAGGACCCTTTTTCTGGGGGCGGGAGGCTGCAGAGTCTGCAGAGTCTGCGCGAAAAAGACGGACGAAAGTTGCCGTCATCCGGACAAAGCCACTCCCTCCCTTGAGGCATACGGAGTTAACGTTTCAAAACTGGCTCCGGCTGCGGGAATGAAATACATCAACGGGCAGAACACGGTGACATATTTCGGCGCCGTACTGTTCGATCTGTGAAATTATGATTACTATTACTGTTAACGGAACGGAATACCTGGCCGAGCCGGGGATATGTCTCGGCGCCTTTGCTGCGGAAAAGGCCGGAGTCCCCATGGTATGCGGCGGCCGCGGAAGATGCGGAAAATGCAAAGGAACGGTCAAGGGAGATGTCTCTGCCGTCACGGAACGCGAGCTTGAAATCCTGAGCCCGGACGAGATGGACAGCGGGATACGTCTTCTGTGCCGGACATACGCGCTCGGAGACTGCTCTGTCGATATCGGCAGCCCTCTGACCAGCCAGATACGTTCCGACGGAGAGCTCCCGGATCACGAACATGCCCCGGCTTTCCGAACTTACGGGGCTGCGATAGATCTCGGGACCACGACAATAGCCGCACGTCTGTATTACAGGGACGGAACCAAAGTCGCGGAAAGAAGCTTGATGAATCCGCAGAGAAGCTTTGGCGGAGACGTTGTAACGCGCATGGAATCGGCGCTGTCAGGGAACGCCTCAGCACTCGCGGAATCCGTTCGCCGCGCAATATGCACACTGCTGTGCAGCATGGCATCGGATGCAGGTATTCTAACGGAAATGATAGACGGAGCGGTGATCACCGGCAACACGGTAATGCTCCATATGCTTACCGAGACCGATGTCAGATCTCTGTCGCACGCTCCGTTCGAGGCGGAACGTCTTTTCGGAGAGACTGTTGCCGCATCAGATGCCGGACTTTCTGTCCTTTCAGCGGGGACTCCCGTTTATCTGCCCCCATGCGTCGGAGCATTCGTTGGAGCCGATACGGTCTCATCGATAGCCGCTTCCGGTCTGACTGACAAAAGCGGTACAATCCTTCTGACCGACATAGGAACGAACGGAGAAACGGTCTTAAAGCACGACGACGAGTTACTTGCGTGCTCGACTGCTGCCGGACCCGCATTCGAAGGTAATGGCGAACTCGAGCTCTCGAAATGGCTGTACCAGACCTACGGCAACCAAGTGTTTGAAGGTTTGGACGCTGAGATCCCGGACATCAAGGAGTATTTGAACGAC
>JAGDBK010000063.1 GCA_017959065.1 Clostridia bacterium
CATCATCCGCCGGGAAGGAATCGAAGAGCCTGTCGCGCACGGCCTCCCAGTCCTCCGGGGGGACAGTCGACCTGTATTCATCAAGCAGCCCGGGATCTCCGGTATCCAGCCGCAGCAGTCTCTCCAGCTGCGCTTCGTATTCCTTCCTGAGACCGTGTTCCTTGTATAACTCTTTCAGCCTGACGTTATACGGGTGCGATCCCCATACCGTTCTCGCCTCTTCCGCCGCCAGCTCTCTGTAGATCGCCAGGGCCTCGTCAAGGTTGCCGTATTCCAGCTCGATCCCGCCGAGGATCTCGCGCGAGCTTCTGTCATCCAGATCTTTCGCGTATTCCCGGATGGCCTCGATCGGCCGCTTCTGATCCGCATAGACCCGGATGACACGGTTCCTGTAGAGCGGGACATCCGACCAGAACAAGTCCTTCCCCTTTTCCTTTTCCTTTTCCAGGATCGCGCCGATCTTTGCCTCAAGCCAGGCGAGCTTCCGCTCCAGCAGTTCAGGCTCGACGAAACGGTCGGTCACATAATCGAGAAGGTGGTCCTCCATATAGTCGACAAGAGACCCGTCCATAATGCGCATGAACCCGTCGAACATCGCGACGTGATCGAGCTCCGGCGGTTCTTTCCCGTACAGCCGGTCCCAGATACCGTCTTCCGTCGCGTAAAAATCGTACGTCTCCCCGTTCGAGTCGTCCTTGTCCGTGCCGCTCCATTTGACATAGGCCCTGAGCGTGACATCGAACAGATCTTTATACCTGCCCCCGCCCGTCAGCTCGACGGCGCTCTTCTCCAGAAAACTCGTCAGAACCCGGCAGAGATATCCGCACTGCCTCCAGTCCGCGAACCCGCGCCGGGTGTTTTTCCGGAATATTTCTGTTATCTCTTTTTTGTATTCTGTGAGTGTCATTGTAAGACCTCCTGGAACATTCACCGGTCACCGGCTTTTTCTGTTTCCGCGCAGCGAAGCTGCACCGCAAAATGTCACGGCCACCGGGGGACGCGGAACCGCGGGACGGCCCCGCACCCCGCGCCGACCAGCGCCAATCCGCGTATGAACGCGCAGTGCCTAACATCGGTCTCGGGACCGATTATGCAGGGAGCACCGATGAACGCCGTCGGCGCCACCGAAGATGTGACATGCACCCACACCTGCGGAGCGATCTCCGAGTATCCGTCCCCAAGTCGCGGACCGAGTTCGAGGATCATCTCCTTTATGCCCTTCTGCGCCTCCCATGGATATCTGAACCGCAAGAGATACTCCCCCGCGAGCGTGTGATTCAGATCAAACGGATCTGAGATTTGAAACATCATTTGGATGGGGCCTTTCGAAAACGCGAGTTTTTGATCTGTTTATTACATATTGCCATACCAGGTCGTTGTTCCGTCTGAGCAATTAATTGTTCCTTCAAAGAAATTTGCTAGCATTGTTTGACCGTTATCTTCATATTCAAACGTAGTTAATCCGCATCTATAGAAGATATTTGGATTTTGGTCAAGAATTTGTTGCATTTCCGAAACAGAAATGTCTGTATCAATATTCTTTAGATTCCAGCATTC
>JAGDBK010000064.1 GCA_017959065.1 Clostridia bacterium
CTTACGGGTTACCGAAACGCAAAAGAGGAAGGCGACAGGATAGGCGTTACCGTGCTGCTCGGGGCAGAGATCAGGTTCAAGGCCAACACGGTGGACGATTATCTCATTTACAATTTCGATGCAGATTTTCTCAGACATTATCCGCGTCTGTATGATCTTGAAGCGCACCAGTTTTTTGAACTGGCGGACAGGAGCGGTGTTCTGGTGATATCAGCTCATCCCTTCAGAGGAAGAAACAGGCCGTATCCGTCTGCCGCACACGGGTTCGAGTTCAATGCAAATCCGAGAAAAGTCTACAAGACATACAACGATCTGGTACGTGTGCTCGCAGCCGGATTCCGAACGCACTTCAGGACAAGCGGCTCCGACGCTCACGAGAGGATAGACGTGGGGAGCGGCGGGATACTGACTGAAACCCGTATCCTTACGGCGCAGGATTATATCGATGTTCTGAAATCAAAGAAGCTGACTATGATCGATGAATCATACAGGATTCTTCAGGAGAGAAGGAAAAGAAAAACATGACCGGTACATCAGAGATTTTTAAATTCAAAACGGAAACGCATCTCCACACAGCCGAAACCAGTCCCTGCTCAGCGGTTGACGGCGCAACTTTCATCAAGCTGTATGCCGAAGCCGGGTATTCCACGGTATTCGTTTCGGATCACTACCGCAGAAAACTGTTCAGAGAGTGCGGGCCGGACGGTATGAGATCAGCAGCGGACAGCTACCTGGCCGGGTACAAAGCCGCAAGGGAGGCCGGAAAGAAACTCGGAGTGACGGTGCTTCCCTCGTGTGAGATATGCATCAATAAGAACGATTACCTTCTTTATGGAGTTGACGAACAGTTTTTTGCCGAAAACAATCTTTCCGACATCACTCCGGCAGAACTGTACGATATGTGCTCTTATTACGGCATAACCGTTATCGCCGCGCATCCGTTCCGGAGCGAAAGGACCCCGGTAGTTGACTGCATTCACGGAATCGAACTGGTAAACGCAGCCGCGAACCATTATTATATCAACAACAACCATAAGGCAGCAGAACTCGCGAAATCCAGGCCTGATCTTTTGACAACATCCGGATCTGACGCGCATCACATAGATGATGTCGGACGCGGCGGCATTCTGACGGAGAAACGGATCGAAACAGCCGCTGATTATATTGAGGTTCTTAAAAGCGGACGTTATAAGATAATCGATAATCCTCCGGAACATAAACCAGAGGACTGATTTTCCACTTTTCCACAAAACTTTTCCACATTGCTGTGGATTTCATGAAAAATCCCTCCGTTTCCGGATAGATCCGGGCGGAGGGCTTTGTGCTTTATTCTGCTTGTTTGGATGATCATTCCGATTCCGGGAAACTGTGTTTCAGATACGCTTCGGCCTCATCCGACCGGAGCCTGTCGGCGGAGTATGCTTTTTTCAGCAAATCGTCGGGAATATAGCTGTCGTATTTGTCAAAAACGGAGGTGCTGCCGGAATATGCGAGAGAAAGAGTATCAATCCCTTCGGACCGGACCTGGTCCGCCAGCTTTTGCATGACTTCCGGGGCGTTTCCTGAGATCTTCATCGAAATATAGTAGCATCCTTCGAAGGAAATGTCGCTTATCCCGAGTCTTGAAGAGTTTGCGGTGATGTATCTGCGCAGTGTCCTGAAGGATCTCGTGCCGAGCCAGGGGAAAATGCAGTAGCTGTATCCTCCGAGGGAGATCAGCGGCTTCGTCAGCAGAGAGGTGTTGCGGGCCAGATCGCGTGCTTCCTTAAGGCGTTCTGCGGCGTTTTCCTTCAGATATGGATATACCGTATCCTCCTCCAGCACTTTTTTCATCCGGGCGAGAATCTTTGTGTGTATTTCTCCGTAACCTCCCGGCCAGGAAATCTCCATTTTTCCGTCTACAGCTTTGACATAGATCAGTTTTCTGGGTATATCGAGTTCTTCAACTTCCCAGACTTTTCCGGCCAGGGCAAACCGGTCCCCGACCGGAGGCGGTGACGGAATGGTCCCGATCTCATCGGATCCGCAGCGGACGGTGAATTCCTCATCATCCCTGAAAACGGCATAGAAATGGAAATCATTTACAAGACGTTCCCCTTTCAATCCGATGATCAGGGTCTTTTCGGCAGTGTACTCAAGGAAATCGTTTTCTATCATTGAGACGAGCAGACTGCGGTAATCTTCCTTTGAAACATGTGAGAACGGCGGAAGCGAGAGAATCTTCTCTGCCATCCTTTTCGGAGACAGTTCACCCGAACACATAAGAAGGGAAAGGGTCTGCTGGAAAAGCAGACTGAACGGAAGCTTTTTGTTTTGAGGAGGCTCGATGAAGCGCTCTTCCACATAGAGCTGGATGATAGCGATCGCCTGAAGCAGGCTCCAGGGGATCAGCTGGGGCAGAGGAGTGTTCGGAAGGGGAACCCCTTCCCTGAAAACCATCATCATTTCCGGCGGAGCCTCTCTTCTTCCGGATCTGCCCAGACGCTGAAGAAAAGACGACACCGAGTTCGGGGCCCCGTTGTGAAGGATCCTTTCCAAACGGCCTATGTCGATACCGAGCTCCATGGTCACAGTAGCGCATACAACGCTCTGAACGTCCTCCTTGAGCTTTGATTCGGCATATTCCCGAAGAGATGCGGACAGGTTGCCGTGGTGTATCAGAAAAACGTCACGTTCTCCGCGCGCTTTGGCGATCTGTCTTAAGGTCGCGGTAATGTATTCGGTCTCTTCGCGCGAGTTGGAAAAAACGATTGATTTTTTATCTTTTACGCAGTCGTACATATATTCATAGCCGGGGTCAAGCGCTGCGTGTGTCTTGCTTCCGGGGCCGTTTTTTTCTCCCGTATAAAAATGTTCGAGTCCGAGGCGCCATCTTATGCCGTTCCCTGGAAATTCTGGGACTATGGTACCTCTCCCGCTCCCCGCCTCAAGCCATTTCGCTGTCGTTTCAGTGTCTCCCACGGTAGCGGACAGTCCTATCCTCCTCGGTGAGCAGCCGGCGATTCCGGACAACCGGCACAACTGGCAGATTATCTGATATCCCCTGTCGTAGCCGATCAGTGAGTGAAGCTCGTCTATGATAACGAAACGGAGATTGCGGAATATCCGGATGATATCCGGGCCTCTGCGGATCAGCATGCTTTCCAGAGACTCGGGGGTTATCTGGAGCACTCCGGACGGATTGCTGAGGAATTTTGACTTTGAGGAGGAGGCGACATCGCCGTGCCATTTGGTAACCGGTATGCCTGTATAGTCCAGAAGCTGGTCTATCCGTGAAAACTGATCGTTTATCAGGCTTTTAAGCGGAGCGATATAAAGCACTCCGACAGATTCCGGCGGATCTGAACAAAGCATGGAGAGTATCGGGAAGAATGCCGCTTCGGTTTTGCCGGAAGCAGTGGAGGAAGTCAGAAGAAGGTTTTCCTCAGAGTTGAATATAGCTTCAGCGGCGGCAATCTGGATAGGTCTGAGTTCATTCCAGCCGCGGGAATAGATATACTCCCGGATAAATGGTGTAAATCTCGAAAAGATCTCATCGGCAGTTGGAAGCTGATTCATGTTACCTCCCCAAAACGCTGTCACAGATCAAAATCTGTCAAGCTGACGCCTGCTTTTTTCTCGACACCGTTGTTCTTTTCGGCACCGGTCCTCGTATCTGCCGGCGCGATGGATTTCAGAAGCTGATCAAAAGATGCGGATCCGTCCTGCATGAGTATGTCAAGGATCTCCAGATAGTCCCTTATTACTTCGCGGGGCGTTATCATAACATTTGCGCCCATCCGTGAAAGTTCGACTTCCAGAAAGGCGATCCGCTGCTCGCCGCTGACAGTCACTGAATCCGGATAGTACTGTTTGTGAAGGATCGAAAGCCGGGTGATCAGGGCCAGCAGTTCATTGTCCGAGAGAGGACGCAGCCGTATCAGAGGGCTTAAAAGATTGGTATAGTTCTTTCCCAGAAAAGCTCCTTCGGACAGACGGCTTCTCAGAGCTTCGTAGCTGAAAAGACCTCTTCTGGTATCTTCCAGGAATTCCGGAGTTCCACCGAAAATAAACACCAGACCCGGGGCCCGACCGCCAAGAGTATCGTTGAAGATCGAAAGGATCTTTTCGTAATTGCCTTCTCTGGAGATCCTGTTCGGAATCTTGAAAAGATTGACGCATTCGTCTATCAGTACCAGAAGTCCGGAGAAACCGATCTTTTTCGCAAAACTTGCGAGCAGTTTTATGTAATCGTACCAGTTGTCATCGAAGATAATCGAGGAGATCGGGATCCCGAGAGCGTTTCTTGCCTCGGTCTTCGTTGAGTACTCTCCGCGCAGCCATCTCAGGGCGGCGCTCTTTTTTTCGTCGTCATCGTCTTCGTGTGCTTTGTAATAATATGAAAGCACACTGGCAAAATCGAATCCGCCGACGGAGTCTTCTGTCTCGCGTATAACTTTGTATATTTTTGACCTGACCAGATCATTGTACTCTTCGGTGCCGGGGATCAGCCCGCTTTCCGCGGCCTGAGATCCGATGCCGGCAAAAAAAGAGGAGATGATTTTTGACAGGGCATTGCCGTCCGGGCAGGATCTCGAAGACATGTTCCTTATCAGTTCCCGATATGTCGCCGCACCGGCACCGGAAGAACCGAACAGTTTTCTGTCAGGCGAAAGATCTGCGTCACAAACCAGAAAGCCCCTGTCAAGAGCAGTCTCCCTTATAAGCTGCATAAGGAAGCTTTTGCCGGATCCGTAACGGCCGATAATAAACCTGGTGGAACACCCGCCGTCCGCGGCGCTGTCAAGATCCGCCGAAAGCGCGGCGACCTCTTTTTCTCTTCCGATCGCTATATAATGTGCCCCTTTGCGAGGCACGACCCCTGCGGAAACAGAAGTCAGTAACGATGAAAGGACCCTCTTCGGTATCATTGTCTCATTATCGGAAGGTTTCATCAAAATACCAGCGATTCTCCGTCCGGAAAGCGGCGGAGAGGATCGCTATCCCTTCAAACAGAATTTTTATATCATTAATCGGCCTGCGTCAGGCTGCCTGTTTTTCTGTCGGTCAGCAGACCGGGAACAAAAAACGTGAGACTGCGTCACGGTATTCTTCAATGACCGAATAGCCTTTGTCTGTTTCCTCAAGCAGAATGTCTCCGAATGAGGAAACGGCTTTGTCATTTACGGATGAAGCTGTGTTGTCGGCGTCGATTCCCCGGATCCCCTGCTTGCCGGAAACGATGTCTTTGAGAAAACGTTTTTCCTCTTCGGACAATGAGGAAAAAATGTCGGCAAATCCGTCATCCTGAACTTCTTCAGCTGATTCCTGCGCGATGTTATCCCGCTCTGACGAAAAGCTTTGAACTGAATCATCAGAGGCGCTGCCTTCTTCGGCGTGCGTTTCATAACTGTCAGAACGCCTGTCGAGCAGAACGGCCATCTCCCAGGAGTTTTTCTCGATCTCGTCGGACAGCTTTATGTCAAATCCGGTATGTAAAGGCTCGTATTTTTTCAAATACTCTTCGTCCTGGGCCTCAGCTCTGACTCCGCCGGTTCCATGCGGTTTTTTTGCCGCGGAAAGCGGAAGCTCTGAATCGAGGTATTCGTACAGAACAGATCTTATCCTTTCCGGAAGCTGCGGTGCATTAAGCTTTTTTCTCAGGCCCAGAAATGAGCGTATCCGATTCTCCGTGTTTTTAACGACAGCCGTGACCAGCGCCTTGAGCTCGATTGATTCCGAGAATGAATAATACTCGATATCCAGATGCAGCCTGACATTCTGCGACGGAAGGGAAGCGGTATAGGCATCCCTTGATTTGAGCGTAAGGACCGGGGAGATGTTCCTGAGTTCAGTGTGTTCCGAGATATAGGAGAGGGCTCCGGCCATGTGCTTTGAAAACAGATCGGCGTTCTCTTCGGTAAGGATCTTGCTGTCATGCCAGTTGTAGGCGGAAGTGAGATCGATCAGCGCGGAAGATAAAATGCTGTTTTTATCTGAATGCTCGCCTGATACGCCTGCGAGGAACAGTTCTTTAATCGATGCTTTTTTTAGTATTCTGCCTATGATCGGGCGGAGTTTGTCCCTGTCGGGAAGAAGTTTGTGGATCAGGCAGTAGTCGCACATCCATTCGCACAGATACTTATCCAGTTCAGGGAAAGAATTCCTGTAATTCAGCCATATGTCGGACATCGCAGCCAGTCCGGCCATCGGTTCAATAAGATCGGGAAAGTTTATGATCTCATACAGCATGAGGAGCAGATAGCTCAGGTCCGCTTTCGGGAAAGTACCATGCCTGACGGAGTTCCTGAGATAATAATAATAATTCAGCTGACTGCGGCTCATTGACGAATACTGCGGTATATACGAAAAGAAAGGCTGATAATCGCATTCTTCCGCGGCAGTTCCAATATTCTTGCGGCCGAATGAAATGAAATGATCATAGAAACAGTAAGGGGAGCGCCTGGAGCTGACGGTCACGTTGCCGAAAAGCGGGGAATCCGGGTGATATACGTAAAGAATCTTTGAATTGACGGGACCGGATTCTTTAAACGATAATCTGAGAGAATCCTTTGGAATATCGGCGCCGGCTTCGCCGGGATTAGCGGGAAGATCGATTTCAGCGGCCGCGGCTGTATCCGGCCGCTCTGCAGAGACAGGCGGCTTTGGCGGCTTATTGGATGATTTTTCCAGAAGCTCGCTCAGATCCCAGAATTTCTCGGACCATTCCGGCATAGGCACTCCTCCTGACGGATAGAATTCGAAACAAAAGCGGGCTTCACTTCTGATGGGAAAGCCCGCTAAAGGAATTAAGACGATTCAGCTTTTCGCTGCTGCGGCAGCGCCGCGGTTATTTGTTCGCCTTCTTTTTCTGGTTATAATAAGAATGTGGGTTAACCAGCTCTCTCCAGTCCAGGTCGCCGCGGTCCAGGGCACATATCAGCGCTTCGGCAGTGGCTATGTTGGTCGCTGTCGGAACATTGTGAACATCGCACATGCGAAGGAGACTGTATTTGTTGTCTTTGTCCGCCTGACTTTCATCCGGACTGTGGAAGATCAGAAGAACATCTATCTCATCGTATGCAACGCGGGAAGTTATCTGCTGAAGCGCGTCCTGATCCTGAGACAGGATGCATTCGATGTCGAGTCCAGTGGCTTCGGATATATATTTTCCGGTTGAACCGGTTGAACACAATTCGTGCTTACTGAGGATCCCGCAGTAGGCAATGCAGAACTGGGTCATCAGTTCCATTTTGGTTTCATCGGATATGACTGCAATTACCATTAATATCCTCCTTTTTAACGAGTCAGAAGTTTCTTGCGGCTTATGTTTTTCCAACCTTTGAACAGCGGTACACTGTTTCCCGAGATCCTTGCGGCAATGTTTCTGAATGCTGACGTAACATTGCGGCAGTCAAGATCGGAGGCGAGCTGGCCGTGTTCTCCTCCTATGGCGAACTCTTCGCTGAAGGGAATGATCCCAATGGTGGGAAGGACTGCTTTTTCTATCATTTCGATAATACCGACCCTGTTCCCTACAAGAACAGATTCGGCGTCAAACTCGTTGATTATCAGAAAGCAGTTTCTGAGGCCCAGCGAATAGAGCGCGGAGGCAGAACTGTCAGCCGCTCTCAGGGCGGTCGGATGATGTGTTGAAACGATCAGAGCGGTATCGGAGACGGAGGATGCAAGTTCAAGAGGCTTTCCGAGCGCTCCGGGCGTATCAATCAGAATGTAGTCCAGTTCCATGTCTCTGGCGGCCGTTTCGAGAGCGGCCTTGAAGCTTTCCTCCTCTGGAATGGAGTCGTCGGGGGAAAACGGATCAAGATACGGAGCAGATACAGAAAACAGACCGGAACTGCGACGGTCGGCGACAGAAGCGACCGACATCGGTACTGTCCCGCGGCACACGTCGCTGATGTCATACAGCCCGGAACTCTCGGCCCCGAGTATCAGGTCCAGACAGCGATTGCTGAAATCGCAGTCGACAAGCAGAACCCGGCTGCCCGCTTCTGCAAGATAATATCCCAGATTCGCGGTAACGGTCGACTTACCAACGCCGCCTTTGCAGGAAGTGATAAGTATTGTTCTACATCTTTTCATCTCAGTACAATGATGAGGTCCTGATTCAGAGATCGGACAGCATCCTTTCCGAATTTGATCTCAATGACTTGTGGAGACGATGTCCCTGAAAGCATACGGTTACAAGACAGGGTCTGTACCGGGAATCACCCGATCAGGGAGTCAATTATCGGGGAAACGTATTTGCAGTAAAGCCCGCCGATGTACTCTGCACCTTCGGGCGACGGATGTACGCCGTCTTTACCGAACGTGAGGGGATCCATGCCGAGAGTTCCGGCATACAGGAGTCCGTCGGTCGGGACAAAAGCATCCGCATACTCAAGGGCAAGCTTTCTGACTATGTCGATCTTCGGGTCAAGATCTTCGCGGAAGAACAGCATGCCTTCGTTATGAAGGATAAACGGTTCCATCAGCATTATCTTTGCGTTGGTCTTCTCCTTGATCGCGTCGAGAATGGTGCGGTAACGTTCCTCGAACACTTCCCCGGGGATCCAGCTGCGGTCGTCCGCGTGGTGCCAAACGTCGTTGACGCCTATCATGATGGAAACGATATCGGGCTGTATGTCGATAAAATCTCTCTGGAGGCGGGCAACGAGGTCCTTGGTCTGGTGTCCGCTTATTCCGAGGTTGATGAATTCAAACTCAATATCCGGGTATTTTGCGCTGATTTTTTCAGAGGCATATTTCGGGTAGCCTTTTCCCATATCGTGATAGTTGCTGTGATCACGGAATGCGTCGGTAACACTGTCTCCCTGAAACAGAATCTTGATTTTTTTCATAATAGATTTCTCCTGTCTTAGGATTTGAGATTAATGGCGGAAGGTAAAAAAGCCCTATATAAAATACTATCTCTTTTTTTATTAAAAATCAATAGTTGCCGGACTAATAATGATAGTTTCGCTACGGTTTCGTCAATTCGGCAGGAGTCTGCATTCCCGGTCCCGAACATATCGCGCGGGGCTGCGGGCCCGGTCCCGGGATCAGCTGTCTCAGAAGCGGTGACCTGGCATTGGCGGGCGGTTTCGGGGGCCGCATTATGGATGTTTTTTCAGTTTTTATGCATTTTCGGCTGCCTATCTGCGTACAGGCTGCGGATGCCATCCCGGAGTAAAAGGTACGGGACACCCGGAAAAGACGGATACGATGGTTCTGTCCGAAAGACGGTCTTCCTTGAGGTTGATCCGGGACCGCGGCGGGTCCGGACGGAGTGTATTTGTTTCCAAAAATTATTGTAAAAAAACCGCTGCTGCTGTATAATCATAAAGTGGGCGAAGATGTGTTTCCGTTTGTGAAACGGGCCCATCTTTCCGGCTTTTTTATAGCATTTATACGGACATGCCCAATGATGATTAGACACGGGAGACGGGAAATGATTGCAAAAACCAATATGGATCTTCTGGAGAAATTCGATCCGGAAATAGGCGCCGCAATAAAGGCGGAATTCAAGCGTGAGAGCGACGGACTGGAACTGATCGCCTCAGAAAATGTCGTGTCCGAAGCTGTCCTGCTTGCCATGGGAAGTGTTCTTACAAACAAGTATGCTGAGGGATATCCCGGGAAAAGGTACTACGGCGGATGCGAGTGTGTGGATGTCGTTGAGAATATCGCAATAGAGAGAGCCTGCAGACTTTTCGGATGCAACTTTGCTAACGTGCAGCCTCACAGCGGAGCGCAGGCGAATTTTGCGGTCTATTATGCATTCCTCAAACCCGGGGACAAGGTCCTGGGAATGAATCTTGCCCATGGCGGGCATCTTACTCACGGCAGCCCGGTGAACGTTTCCGGTTCATATTTTGAATTCGTACCTTACGGAGTCGACGAGACGACCGGACGGATAGACTACGACAAGGTCGCCGAACTGGCGGAAAGGGAGAAGCCGAAACTGATAGTTGCCGGCGCATCCGCTTATCCCAGGATAATTGATTTCAAAAGAATGGCCGAGATAGCGCACGGCAACGGAGCGATGCTCATGGTTGACATGGCTCATATAGCTGGGCTTGTGGCCGCCGGACTTCACCCGTCTCCGTTTCCGTATACTGATGTGGTCACGACCACGACCCACAAGACTCTTCGCGGTCCGCGCGGCGGTATGATACTCACCAATGATGAAGAAAAGGCAAAAGCAATCAACAAGGCGATTTTCCCGGGCACTCAGGGCGGACCTCTGATGCACGTTATCGCCGGAAAAGCGGTTTCGTTCGGTGAGGCGCTGAAGCCTGAGTTCAGATCTTATCAGCAGCAGATACTGAACAATGCCAAAGTGCTTGCGGATACGCTTGTCAGCGAAGGTTTCTCGCTTGTTTCGGGCGGGACGGACAACCACCTTATGCTTTGCGATCTCAGACCGTTTGCCGTGACAGGCAAAGAGATGGAACACCGCCTGGACGAGGTCCATATAACCGTCAACAAGAACTCGATACCCAATGATCCGGAAAAGCCGTTCGTTACCAGCGGCATCAGAATAGGCACTCCGGCGGTGACTTCCAGGGGACTTGCGGAAGACGACATGAGAGTTCTGGGAAAACTGATCAGACAGTGTGCCACGGATTTTGAGGCCTGCAAGGATGTCATAAGGGAAACGGTCATAGGTATTTGCAGAAAATACCCGATCTACGAGTGAGAAAGCTGTATTTATGAATGCAGAACGTAACGAAGCCGGGCTGAAAGCTGAAGCTGCCACGGCGCATCTCAAAAAAAGCGGAAAAACAGTCGCCACGGCAGAATCCTGTACCGGCGGACTGCTCGGAAAACTTATAACCGACAATCCCGGAGTCTCGGAGTTTTATCTTGGCGGCGCGGTGTGTTATTCAAACGAAGCAAAGATACGGCTGCTCGGGGTGTCAGAGCGTACCATTTCGGAACACGGAGCCGTTTCCCGGGAAACGGCGGAGGAAATGGCTGAAGGAATTAGAAAGAAGCTCGGCGCTGATATCGGAGTATCAACGACAGGGATAGCCGGACCGGGCGGAGGCACCGAAAAAAAGCCGGTCGGTCTGGTATATGTCGGGATCAGCGACGGAAGCGGCGTTCGAAGTCATGAGCTTCGTTTAGGCAGCGGTCTTTCCAGAGATGAGATAAGAAACAGTACAGCGGAATTCGTATTTACTTTGTTATCAGACAGCGAATAATTCAATCCGCCGATGCGGCGGACAGATATTACAGGAGAAACAATTATGGCAAGAAAATTTAGAAAAATCGGAGTATTGACATCAGGCGGAGACGCACCGGGAATGAATTCGGCTCTCAGAGAGGTAGCGCTGGAGGCTCTTTCTTCAGGTGTTGAAGTCCTGGGAATAATGAAGGGTTATACGGGACTGATAAGCGGAGAACTAATGGAACTGACACCGGAGAGAGTCGCCGGTATTTCCCCTTTGAGCGGCACGATCCTCTATTCGGACAGATGCCTTGAATTTGCAACTGAAGAGGGAATGAAAAAGGCGGTCAGAACCTGCGAGCTCAATCAGATCGACGGTATAGTCGCAATCGGCGGCGACGGCACTTTCAGGGGAGCGACCGATCTGACCCACCACGGCGTGCCCTGCATAGGGATACCCGGAACGATAGACAACGACATAACATCCACAGACTATACCATAGGTTTTGACACCGCAATGAACACGGTCGTAGGGCTTGCGGATAATCTGAGGGATACCTGCGAGTCGCATGCCCGTTGCTCGGTAATAGAAGTCATGGGAAGAGACGCAGGGTATATTGCTGTCGAATCCGCGATAGCGGCCGGTGCAGTTGCCGTTGCGATACCTGAAGTTCCTTTTGATGAAGACAAGGCTGTCGAGCGGATAATCAAAGAAAGGAAAAACGGGACAAGAGCGTTTATAGTTATGGTCTCGGAAGGACTCGGATCTGAGTTCGGCGAGAAACTTACAAAGAGGATCAACGATGAAGCAAAGGTTGAGAGCAGATTTGCAAGACTCGCCCATGTGGTAAGAGGAGGCAAACCCACACTCAGAGACAGGCTTACCGCATCGATGATGGGTGAGAAAGCGGTAAAGGAGCTTCTTTCAGGCAAAAGCGATCTGGTGATTTGCGAGAAAGACAGCCGTATTGTGGCGAGAGATATTGATTATGCGCTTGTTCTCGACCGTCTTTATAAAAACAAACTGAAAGACGGAGATCTGGAAAAATTCTCGGAAAAAGTAGTAGTCAAGATGAAAAAGGAAGCCGAGGAAGTTCGGCAGCTTGTTAAGGATCTGTACACCACCGCAAACAGACTTGCCTGATATCGTTTTTCAACTATATGTTCAGGGGGTAAAGCATGGAGAAGCTCAGAATCCACGAAAGCGGCAGATTTCTGGAATATGAAAGCGGCAAACCTTTTTTTTACCTTGGAGACACTGCATGGGATCTGGTTCACAGATTAACAAAGGACGAGATCGAACTCTATTTGTCCGTAAGGGCATCGCAGGGGTTCAATGTCATTCAGTGCGTAGCTTTGTCAGAATGGGCAAACAAGCACGGAAGATATGCACTGAAAGAGCCGAGGGACCGGCTTGATTACGACGATGAAGGCGAGTATTCTTTCTGGGCCGGGCTGGACTTTTGCGTCGAATGCGCGGAAAAGTACGGAATATACATAGGAATGCTTCCGCTGTGGAATACAAGCTACACTGATGGACCTATGGTATTTCAATCCTATGAGCCCGCTTTTGAATACGGTCGCTTCCTTGGAGACCGCTACAAGAATCACAATAACATAATCTGGATCCTCGGCGGAGATGTCAAGGCGGAACCGTTTATGGATCCGGTCTTCAAGGGACTGGCAGAAGGAATCAAAGCCGGCGAAAAGGAAGACAACCATCATCTGATCACATTCCACCCGCGCGGTCCTTCCGATACGGTAAGCGAGCTGAAAGGGGACAGAGATTACCTGGATTTCCTCGGCTGCCAGAGCGGGCACACAGTCGGATGGTCATACGAGCCTTACAAGCTTTTCGAAAAACTGATACCGACAGGGAAACCTTATATCGATCTGGAACCTCATTACGAGGACCATGTGGCAAACTGGGTCCCGGAATTCAAGAGATACGATGCAAGCGATATCAGGCAGGGCGCATATGAGAGCGTTTTTGCAGGAGCCTGCGGACAGGGATACGGGAATCCGATAGTCGCTTTCTTCCTTTATGAGCCGCTGACTCAATACGGATGCGATTTCTACTTTGGAAATCTTATTGAAGACGGGCTCGACACCAAGGGTTGGCACCATGCCCTGCGTCATGAAGGGGCAGAGTCATTGAAACATCTGAAAAATCTAAGGCTGTCCAGACCGTATTTTGAGTTGAGACCTTCGCCGGAACTGGTTCTGAATTCAGATGATGACTATTTGTTTGGAAGGATCTCGGCCGCGCGCGGCGATGATTACGCATTTGTTTACTCTCCGCTCGGGAGGGAGATCCAAGTCGATTGTTCTCAGATAAACAAACAGTTTATACGCGCGTCGTGGTTCAATCCCAGGACCGGTGAAGAAAAACTCATATGCTATCAGAAGCCGAGAAAATCCGTTTTTGTTCCGGAGACCTCCGGAAAAGGACAGGACTGGGTCCTGATACTTGACGGCGGAAAGCGGGACTGGAAAGAGATCGGCCAGATTACCCATGAGTGATCTGAGATCGAAAACAATAGGGAGGGCATCATGCAGAGGCTGAAGATTTCGGACAACGGACATTTTCTTGCTTATGAGGACGGAAAACCGTTCTTCTATCAGGGAGACACTGCGTGGGATATGTTTCAGCGCCTTACGAGGGACGAAGTCGAACTGTACATGTCGGTCAGGGAATCGCAGGAATTCAATGTGCTCCAGTGCATTCTTCTCGGCGGTACCGAACCTTATGACTATCCGAACAAATACGGGCACACATCTATAAAACCCCCGTATGACAAGCTTGATTTTGATCTTGACGGGGATAACTCATACTGGAATCATGTTGATTTCTGTCTCGACTGTGCTGAAAGGCACAATCTCTACATCGGCCTGCTTCCGATGTGGAACAACAAATACAGCGATCCCGACGACACATTATTTACAGGATATGAACCGAGTTTCTATTACGGGAAGTTTCTGGGAGAGAGGTTCAAAGGCCGGAAGAACATCATATGGATATTCGGGGGCGACGTTTCGGTCCTGCCCCATATGTATGATATTTTTCAGGGTCTGGCTGACGGGATCAAGGAAGGCGAGGGGGATGAACACAACCTCATCACTTTCCACCCGAGAGGAAATGCGGACGCGGTCAGTGAGCTGAACGGGGACAAGCCGTATCTTGATTTCCTTTCTTCTCAAAGCGGACACACGGTGGATTATTCATACGACCCCACTCAGTATTTCCCTCCTATGGCTGCGACAGGGAAACCGTTTTTCGATGCGGAGGCCCACTATGAAGACCATGTCGCGAACTGGTCGGAGGATCTGAAAAGATGGGACGGGGCTGATATCAGAGAAGGGGCATATGAGAGCGTTTTTGCAGGAGCCTGCGGACAGACATACGGTAATCCCATTGTCGCATTCTTCCTTTACGAGCCGCTCACTCAGTATAAATGTCCTTATTATATAGGCAATCTGAAGAAGTACGGATATGACATCAAAGGATGGAATCATGCCTTGAGGCATGAAGGAGCCGAGACCTTGAAGTATCTTCAGAGGCTGCGCCTGTCCCGGCCGTATTTTGACTTCAGGCCCGCCCCCGAACTGGTCGCCAATTCAGAAGATGATCTTTTGTTCGGACGTATATGCGCGGCGCGCGGAGAAGATTACGCATTCATTTATTCCCCGTACGGCAGAGAAATTAAGGTCGACTGTTCTCAGATAAAGAAGCAGTTTATCAGAGCGTCGTGGTTCAACCCCAGGACAGGGGAGGAGAAACTGATCTGCTATCTTACGGCCAGAAAAGCGGTCTTCGTACCCGAGACCAGAGGAAAAGGACAGGATTGGGTCCTGGTGCTCGACGGCGGTAAGAGAGACTGGAAAGAGATAGGCCAGATGATCCACGAGTGACCGGCGATCCCGTTGGGGGATTGAATCCAGGCTGATCGAAAGACAAAAAAGCCCTGCCTCGTTTGAGGCAGGGCCGTTTGATTTGTCAGGCGTCGAAAGCAACGACCTGTCCGAGTCTGTCGGATTCGCAGGCAGCTTCCATGAGTTTCATTACACGCATAAGCTGTTCGTGGGTTACGAGCTGAGTTGCTTTTCCGTCAAGAGTAGCTACCAGATTTCTGTAGAAGTCGTGAACGTCTGACTTTATCTCGGGATACGGAACTGTTTTGATCGTGTCATCGGTCCTGGGCGCCATTGTCTTTGTCAGGCCGGCAGCGGTTCTGATCGGAACAGCATCTTTAGCTTCCCAGTTGGTACAGCAGACGATTTTTCCTTTGGAGATGTTCCAGCTGCTTTTGGCTGTTCCGTCCTGGCCCTGAACATACCAGCGCGGAAGCTCAATGAAATTGGACGTCCCGACTTCAACATAGGCGCGGATGCCGTCCTCGAACATCATTACCATACGGAAACCGTCATCAACCTCGTAATTGGTGACATGGTCCATCGTACAGTAGACGGATTTGATCTTTTTCTGCGGGTAAAGAACATTAACGATCTGATCAAGAAGATGAACGCCCCAGTCAAGCATCATACCGCCGCCGTGCTTCTTCATTCCGCGCCAGTCGCCCGGAATGCCGCGTGAACCGTGAACGCGGGATTCTATGTTGAACACGGGTCCGATAGTGCCTTCCTCAATTATCTGTTTCACCGCAAGGAAATCCTCGTCCCAGCGGCGGTTCTGATGAGTAGTGAACAGGACTTTGTTCCTTTTTGCCGTTTCTATCATTTCAGCAAGATCGGCAGACGACAGCGTAACGGGTTTCTCCGTGAAAACATTGTGTCCTCTGTTCATTGCCTCGATCGCGAGCGGCTTGTGCATATCGTTTTCGGTGGAGATCAGGATCAGGTCGATCCTCTTGTCTGCCAGAACCTCCTCAAACGAGGAGTAAGTATATATATTACGGCTTTTCGCATAATCGATGCGCTCCTGCTTGATGTCATATATCCCGAGCAGGGTGCACACGTCACTGTTTTCCAGTTCATGAGAATGCCAGTTGCCCATTCCGCCAAACCCAACAATAACCACATTCTTTTTTCTGTTCATACTTAGTCCCCTTTGCCGCATACAATCACGTGAATACGGCAGTCTTCTTTCCTATGATAATCCGGATCCGAAGGCGGTGCTTTTTAGACCTCGCACCTTCCGGACCGTCATGGATATTATATAATACCAGGCTTTGTTTTTCAAGCAAAATGACAACAAAAAGAGTGCGTCGGACCGTCTTCGGCCCGGATCGCCATTCTCACGGCGGAGCCACTCAGCCGATCGCTGTATCGGCGTCCCCGCAGAGCGCTTTCCCTTGACATCTATTTCCGTTTTTTCTATAATTAATCCGAATTGACAGACCACAGCCGTTGACGAGACGGCCGGCGGCGAATATGCACCGGATTTATCGCCGGTCTGATTTGATGTACCACAACGTTTTTTTAATTGCGAGGAAAAACACATGACGAAGAGAATCACCAAAGCAGTCATTCCCGCGGCCGGGCTGGGTACACGTATGCTGCCCATAGCTAGGGCGGTCCCTAAGGAGATGCTGCCTATCGTTGACAGGCCTGCAATGTCCTATTTGGTTGAAGAGGCTGCGAAAAGCGGAATTACAGATATCCTCATAATCACCGGACGAGGCAAGGAGGCCATAGAGAATTATTTTGATTACAGTACGGAATACGACAGCAGACTTCTGGCCAAGGGAAAAGAAAGCACTGTAAAGGAACTTCACAGAGAAGCGGAAGAAGTCAATGTCCATTTCATACGCCAGCTTGAACCCAAAGGACTCGGACACGCTATAAGACGCGCGAAATCATTTGTCGGCAACGAACCGTTTGCCGTCCTTTACGGGGATGATATTATCTTTTCCGAGGTACCTGTGGTCAAGCAGCTCATAGGGCTCTTTGAAAAATACGGGAAGGCAGTTGTCGGCTCGAAAGAGGTTACTGTAGAACAGATCCAGAAATACAGTTCTCTGAAAGTTGAGAGCACCGGTACAAAAGACGAGTATTTTGTTTCAGACATGATCGAAAAGCCTTCACCGGACCAGATCTTTTCGCTCCTGACCATACTCGGACGAGTGATCCTGACTCCGGATATTTTTGATATTCTCGATAACACGGAGCCGGGAGCCGGTGGGGAGATCCAGCTGACGGACGCGATGAAAGTGCTTTCTAATACAGTCGGAATGACCGCGCTTATTTTTGAGGGTACTCGTTATGATCTCGGTTCAAAGCTTGGGTTGCTTACTGCCAATGTTGACAGAGCGCTCAGGGACGAAAGTATCGGGCCGGCATTCAGAGAGTATTTGAAGACTGTATGCAAAGGTCTTTGAGGTGATAAGGCCAGGACAAAAACTTTAAGGTGATTGATAAACAATATGGAAAGAGTATCAAAAGAAAACTATTACCTTGATATCGCCCAGACCGTTGCAGAACGGTCAACCTGCCTGAGGCGGGCATTCGGAGCGATAATTGTCAAAAATGACGTAATAGTATCCACCGGCTACAACGGAGCTCCCAGAGGAAGAGTCAACTGCTGCGACAGGGGAACATGCATTAGGGAAGATATGAATATTCCGAGAGGGGAAAGATACGAGCTTTGCCGGTCGGTCCATTCGGAAGCCAATGCCATAATAGCCGCCCCGCGAGAACAGATGCTGGGTTCTACTCTGTATATGGTCTGTTTGGATCCGAAGGACAAGTCTCTTCAAAGCGGAACATCTTCCTGCATGATGTGCAAGAGGATGATCATAAATGCCGGCATCTCGAAGGTCGTCATAAGGGACACGGAAAATGAATTTCGGACGATCGACGTTCAGGACTGGATAACAAACGACGACAGCCTTTCCGGACAGTTCGGATACTGAAAGGACTCTCCCGGCATGGCCATTCCGCGTGTTTGAGATCAAAAACGATTTGATCAATTAATTTGTAAGGATGACCGGTTTGACATGACAGAAAACGAACTCAGAGAAACTCTGAAGACAAAGAAGCCTATTGCTTTTAAAAGAGACGGGACGTTCAGGGTTCTGTTTTTCTCTGACATCCACTGTTTCCTCGACGGCGGGGATATGCGGTCTCTGGATGCGATGGAAAAGATGATAGAAGAAAAGTCGCCCGACCTGGTCCTCTGGGCAGGAGACGGTCCCGCCGGAGCAAAAACCAGGGACGATCTGATTAAACTTATCAAGGTCTTTTCCCTTCCAATGGAAAGCCGGGGCATACCGTGGGCGGTAACGAACGGTAATCACGCTTCCGCGGCATGCAGGGACCTCTCGCTTGAAGAGATCGAGGATGTTTTTGAAAAGTGCTTCGATTTCTGTGTGACCAAGCATGTGGAGGGTATTCACGGAAACACCAATTACGTTCTGCCTGTCTATTCAACAAAAGATCCTTCCAGAATAGCGCTGAACGTTTTTTCACTGGACACGGGGAACGACATGAGCGATATCGACGGTGTCAGGATCGTCCGGGGCAGGATCTGCTCGGACGTGATCAAAAGGGCGCTTCCGGTCGGGGTCACGGCACACAATTACGACATTATTCGTTTCGACCAGCTGGCGTGGTACTGGGACGTTTCATCTTCGGTCGAAAAGATTAACGGCAAGACTCCCGCTATCATGTTCACCCACTGCTGTCCCCACGAGGCAAAGATAATCAGGGACAATCCGGAAGAGACGAAGATGGTCGGAAACTTTACGGAAGGCATCAGAACAGGTCCTCTGAACAGTGGAGTATTTGCAACAGTCGTTGAACGCGGTGACGTGATCGGTTTCTATTTCGGACACAATCATAACAACACGGCGGAAGGCACATATTGCGGCATAAGGATGGGATATGTCGGAAGCGTGGGATATGAGGGTTACGGAGTCTCCGGTCATACGGACGCGGAAAAGAACAAGTACAGGGGCGCAAGGCTGCTCTCGTTTAAAGAAGACGATATTCTGAATTATTCCTCAGAGTATCTCTATTCATCGGATTATGTTAAACACTATAACAGCTGAGACAAAAGAGGATCGGAATGAGCATTACGCAAAATGAACTGAAAAGAATCCTTTCAAACAAGTTCAGGCTATCGTTCGGAACCAGAGGGACATTCAGGATCCTGCTGTTTTCCGACTTTCATTCTCATTACAAACATCAGGATCCGCGGACATATGAGGCTTTTGAGAAAATAATAGACGACAAAAACCCCGACCTTGTCTATTTGATGGGGGATCTTCCGGGAGGGCCGGTGAAACCGGCTGAAGCAGTTGAGATGCTTTCCGCGCTGTCGCGCCCGATGGACAAAAGAGGGATCCCGTGGACGCTGGTCTTCGGGAATCACGATGACAGCATCTGCAGAGGGATGCCGATGGACAGGATCGAGAAGCTGATGGAAAAGAAATGTCCCAACTGCATGATCAAAAATTACGGAAAAAAGATCCACGGTTATTCAAATCATGCCATCCCGGTCTACCGGAGCGAGTCAGACGATTCGATATCATTTATTCTTTACGGGCTTGATGCGGGCCGGGACATCAGCGCGATGAATGAGGATTACGAATTAAACGGGGACATAATAGAGTTTCTTTCCGCCCCGAAGAGGCTGACGGCCAGGAGAAGGTTCGATATAGTCCGTTTCGATCAGGTTATCTGGTATTGGGAACTGTCTAAAGCGGTAGAGACGATGAACGGAAAAACGCCGGCGCTTGTCATGACTCATTCCGGCGTGCAGGAGCTGAGGGTGCTTGGAGATTTTCCAAAGAATCTGGATGTCGACGGGGAGCTTGCCGAGGAGATAAAAGTCGGCGCGATCAACAGCGGCCTTTTCACGGCAGGATTCCAGAGAGGCGATGTGATCGGGTTCTACTGCGGACATAATCACGTCAACACGGGGGAAGGGAAATACTGCGGAATACGGTTCGGATATGCCGGAAGCATAGGATATGACGCATACGGTACAAAAAAGCCGCATTCAGACAGGGAGAGAAACCGTCTTAGAGGCGCAAGGATGCTTACTTTCGATCGGGACGATATAATCAATTACAGATCGGAATACATTTATGCGTCGGATTATGTTGCGCCGGTAATTGAAGTCAAATGAAAGGGAAGTCTTTCTGACCGGATTTCAGCAAGCGGTCTACACAAATTACACAACAAAAATGAGCGTCTTCGCAGCACCCCTGTCCGGGTGATGAAGACGCTCATTTCGGTTTTCAGACTGCTTGTCTGCAGGCATAAGCTGCAGATATTACATTTCCTGGTTCTGAGGGACATCCAGAAGGGAAATGCCAGATATTACCTCTTCGTCGATCCAGACATCCTTCATCCTTTCATCGATCATTTCATCGAACTTATTATTTATGATCATATCCTCAAAACTGTCGAAGAACTCATAGTATTTTTCTTCTTCGTACGCTTTCTCTTCAAGCGGAAGACGCAGAACGAAATGAACGCCGTATTCACTTTCGGCCCTGCCCCACTGACCTTCCTCAAGGCCTTCCGATATTTCTATAACGTTGCCATAGTAATTGGTCTGCTTGGTAAAATAGAAACCGTCAGGATAGTCCGCCGCCGCCGGATCTTCGGAATACGTGAGAATCAGGTCCTCAAAGTCACTTCCCGATTTCAGCATCTCTTCCAGAGAATCCGCCCTGTCCTTGGCGTTTTTTATTTCCTCTTCTGTTTTTGCCTCGGTCTTGGCGTAACCGGAATCATCAAAAATATAATTTCCGTCTTCATCGGTCAGTATATTGTATGCGGTATTGATGAAAATCGTTTTGATATGGAGAAAATTATCATTATAGTATGATTCCCGTTCATCATCCGTCACTTTGTCTATACCGTTGTCTCCGTACAGATACGCATACGCGGCCTTGATCTTTGCGTCCTTCTCATATATCCCTTTCAGGATCTGGGCATTGACGCCGAACTGTGCTGCGGCCAGATTGAATTCGGCGCGGCTGCCGTATTCGTCTATAAGCTGTTTGACCTCGCTTTCTATGGAAGCATAAACGTCGTTCGAAAGAGACAGGCCGTATTCATCGAAAAGCGCGAGGCAGATCGCATTGATCTTTATGTTGTCCTTTACTATCTCCGAAAAGAAATCGGCGATGGTCGTCGTTCCTTCTTCATCCATTGTCTTGGTCCAGAAGGAGCGGTTGTCCTGACCGCTGTTGTAGGTTGAAAGGATCTGCGCCTTGTATCTGGAAAGATAGAATTGGTATTCGTTTGCTGTCAGAACGGTATTTTTGTATTTGATTGCCGCGGAACCGGTCCCGCATCCTGAAAATGACAGCAGGAGCGCAGCGGCGCATAACACGCACAGGATCTTTTTGATCATTTTTTCTCTTCCTCCTCTTTCTGACTGTTGATCTTTTCCATCTCTGCCAGGTAATCCTTTGACAGATCTATTAATTTATCGATAAAAGCCGGGGAATTTGTAGCTTTTATCTTTACTACGGGATCAGGCAGCATGGTGATCGTTATATTGGGATATCTGTCATGCAGTTCGAGCCATGCAAGCGGTACCATTTCCTTCAGCTTGATTATCCCGTTGCCTCCTCTTACGGAAACAGACAGGAATCCGGCCTTTTCTCCCAGCGCTCTCAGGAATGACAGGCGGCAGATGTTCCGGGCTTCCGGGGGCAGCTCCCCGAACCTGTCGCACAGTTCTCCGCAGATATCGTCAAAATCAAGATCGGATTCTATGGTGGCGATCTTTTTATACATTTCCATCCTTTGCGCGGAATAAGGAATGTATTTTTCGGAAAGATAAGCGTTGTAAGGCATTTCAAGCTTGCATTCGGTCTTCGGTGCCGGCTTTATGCCTTTTTCCTCAAGGATCGCCTCGTTAAGAAGTTTAATATACAGGTCATACCCGATCGCATCCATATGGCCGTGCTGCTCGGCGCCGAGGATGTTTCCGGCGCCGCGTATCTCCAGATCTCGCAATGCTATCTTGAAACCGGCTCCGAACTCGGTAAACTCCTTTATGGATGAAAGCCTCTTTTCGGCGATCTCGGAGATCGCCTTTCCTTTCGGAAATGTAAGATAGGCATAGGCGCGCCGATGGCTTCTGCCCACCCGGCCCCTGATCTGGTGAAGCTGAGCCAGACCCATACGGTCCGCGTTTTCAATAATCAGCGTATTGGCATTGGGTACATCTATCCCGGTCTCGATTATCGTGGTTGAAACCAGGATGTCGATATCTCCGGCGAGCACGGACTGCCAGATATCCTCAAGCTGGGTCTTGTCCATCTTACCGTGTGCGACAGCGATCCTCGCTTCAGGGAATTCCTCTCTCAGCTTTACAGCCCGGGAAGAGATCGTTTCTACCCGGTTGTACAGGTAGAATACCTGACCTCCGCGCATTAGTTCCTTCCTGATCGCTTCGGCGATAATCAGGTCATCGTGTTCCAGTACATAAGTCTGTACGGGGAGCCGCTCTCCCGGCGCCTCGTCGAGTATCGACATGTCGCGGATCCCGCTCATGGCCATGTTCAGCGTCCTGGGGATCGGGGTCGCGGAGAGGGTAAGCACATCCACATTGCGGGCGAACTGCTTTATCTTTTCCTTCTGGGCAACGCCGAATCTCTGTTCTTCGTCAATGATCAGGAGGCCCAGATCCTTAAATTCAATATCCGAAGACAGAATACGGTGCGTTCCAATCAGCAGGTCTATGTCTCCGCGCTTGACACGCCGGATTATCTCCGCCTGTTCCTTTGCCGTCCGGAATCTGGAAAGCATCTCCGTTTTTACCGAGAACTGTCTCATCCGGCTCTCTGCGGTAGAGAGGTGCTGGTAGGCGAGTATAGTGGTCGGGACCAGCAGAGCGACCTGCTTTCCGGCAAGGATGCATTTCATTGCCGCACGAAGAGCCACTTCGGTTTTTCCGTAACCGACATCTCCGCAGAGGAGCCTGTCCATCGGATAGCGTTCCTCCATGTCGGATTTGATCTCTTTTTCGGCTATGAGCTGGCTTTCCGTCTCTTCAAACTCGAAAGTGCTGTTGAATTCGCGGCAAAGGTCGTCATCGGGCGGGAAAGCATATCCGGGAGTCCTGGTGCGTTCAGCGTAGAGCTTAATAAGCTCGGCTGCCATTTTCTTTGCGGCTGCTTTTGCTTTCGCCGAAGTCGTCTTCCATTCCGTCCCGCCTAATTTGGACAGTTTGATCCGGCCGTCATCGGTATGAGCGCCTATGTATTTGGAGATCACATCCAGCTGGTCGGTCGGGATAAAAAGTCTGTCGGATCCGGCATAGGTGATTTTTATGTAATCTCTGGTCACTCCGGCGACGGTGATGTTTTCAATTCCCTCATATCTTCCTATACCGTAAGACTGGTGAACTACGTAATCGCCTTCTGTAAGGTCGGCATAGGAGAGTATTCTCTGCTCGGCGCTCCTTTTTGACTTCCCCTGGTTCCGCTTCGGTCTCTTTTTCAGGGAATATCTGTCGGGAAGCGACGTCAGAAACGCGAATTTGCTCCCTGACAGTTCAAAGCCGGAATTGAACTCTTCCGCCGGCAGTACCAGAACTGTTCCTCCGGGCAGAGTGTCGGGGGAGTAATCCGGACTGTTGATAACGATAAATCCGTCATTTCTGAGCGAATCAGAAAGGGATCTCGCGCCGGATTCCCCTTCGGCGCAGAGAACGACATGCCATCCGAATTTTGTGTAGTTCTCAAGATCTTCGACCAGAAGAGGATACTTGTCACAGTATGAAACGGTATGCTTTGACAGAAACGTGTACAGTCCGCCCTGCCGGGCTCCGGAAGTGTTTCTGAGAAATGTGTCGATGACGATGTTGTGGCACGGCGTGCGGTATGGCTCTATGGAAGAACCGGGTTTGGCGAACTCGGCAATCTCTGGCAGTATCAGGCCCTCTTCCAGCAGGAATTCTGTATCGGCAGAGTAATTCCATTCGCTGGCTGAGATATTGTCCTGTATTGAGTTGCTGTCTCTTGAGATCACAAGGTCTCCGCGGTTCAAATAGTCCAGCAGACAGGTTTTGTCTTTATACGCAATCGAAACGTATTTATCCGCGAAATTGGTCGCACCCCCGTCCCGTACGGCTTCAAGGCAGGAGAGTTCCCCGCGGAGACTGTCCGATGCGGCGGGTGAAATGTCGGAAGCAAGGAGCTTTTCTATGGACTTTTTAATTCTATCGACCGCATCTTTATCCGGTACTATTTCTCTTGAAGGTATTATTATCGCTTCCTCAAGCGGGGAGATCATCCTTTGGGTCTCGACATCGAGAACGCCGAGTCTGTCGATTTCATCGCCGAAGAGTTCCATTCTGAATGGCCCACTTGCCGGAGAATAGATATCGACAATGCCTCCACGTACGGAAAACTGTCCGGGTCCTTCAAGGAGATCTACCCGGACATACCCACCGGCCACCAGATTGCGGATCAGTTCCTCCAGATTGACGGAACCGCCCTCGCTGACGGATACGGATAAATCGAGGAACCTGTCCGGTGGAATTGTGTACATGAGCGCGGCGGAAGGAGAGGAAACGATAATGCGGCTCTTTTTGACAGTCAGTGAATAAAGCACAGATAACCTCTCATGCTCAAACTCATGGGAGGCTGTACTGTTATGATAGTTTAAAGTTCGTGAGGGGTACTGGACTGCGTCCAGACCGGCGGAGTTCAAATATCTGACCAGGCTGGCCGCCGCAATGTCGTCCGGTACAAGACAGAAAGAAGAAGACTGCGGGTTATGCTCGGAAAAATCCGAAATAACCGCGGCTATGAATGCAGGGACAGCTCCTTCCGAAAGTCCGTTGACCACATGGGGAAGGACGGAGGTCTTCCCGGCGCAGGACTCGTGATTCAGAGCTTCTCTGAGACGCTCGTACTCTTTCTCTTTTCTGACAAATCCCTCGGAAATTCTTAGGCAATCTAAGTCCAAATCATTTCTCCAGGAATCAATAGTTCTGGACTGCGTTACCGCAATTGTCCGGATAATAATTTATCACATAGATTTTTCAATGTCAAGGCGGGTTTGAGCCGGGACCGCCTTAAGCATGATTCCGGCTTCTGTGTATAGTTCGGGATTTTGATCCGATTTCGGCAAAAGGCCGGGACAAAACTTCCCCTTGACCATTTTTTTCTGTTGCGATATAATAACATTGGAGATTTGTATTTCCGTCTGATTGATCATTCTCTGTTCTCGAAAGAGGATTATTAGTTGAAAGGGAAAGTGTGGCGTTTGGCATATGAAAAGTAAATTTACCGCATTGGTCCTAGCGTTGCTGCTTCTGATTCCGAGCGCAGTGGCAGTATGGAGTTACGTTTCGACGAATAACGCGCCTTTGACCGATGATGTAATAGACACCATCGGGATATCCGATCTCGACGGCAGGTCATATACTCTGAAAAAGGACGACGATTCGGAATCGGCCGCGGAAATGTTCTCGGCCATCCTTGAAGCGAACAAGAATTCCGAGAACGTGATCGGCGGACTTCCCGAGCCTCTTATAGGAACCAAGTTCTACTCGGTTTCTTTTTACGGAAAGGGAGACACCCTGAACTATCAGTATTATTTTTCCCCGTCCTCGACAGACGCGTATTATCTTGACGAGAAAGCGCAGGCGTACAAGCTGCCGACCGATTTTGTCAACTATTTCCATGCCAGCGATTATTCCATGAGCCTGTATGACACGGCGCACGGGCCTGTTCTTACCGTGGGCGGGAAGTATGTCGTGGCTGCGAAAAAGATCAGCTGGCAGTACAAGCTTCCTGACGGAAGCTATTCGGACAACTGTTCACTTTCCTCCGAGACTACAGAGGGCGAGTATTTTCTTGATGACGGAATTAAGCTCGGCTTCACCTATCAGCCGGATCTGCTGAACGTAAAAGTCCTTGACGGCAGTACGGTGATATTTGATGACGAGTATTCCAAACTGACTCCTTTCAGGTTTGAAAAGGCAAGGAAGATCTCAGTAGAGCTCGATGTTTCCTGGTACAAAGACGAGTCGCGTGATTATTACGGCGAAGCGAAATATTCTTTTTCCACCGAGGTACCTGCGGTGGCGGATTTCGCCGTGAACAAGACACAGATCGAGCCCGGCGACTTCGTTCTCGTGAGCGTCTCCAATGTTTACGATACATCAAAGCTTTCCTTCTCCTGTGATCCTGACATAAGCTATGAACCCAAGTTCTTCCTGGACGGGACGATTGCCAGAGCGCTGGTTCCGATCAGCTATGAACTGGAGGACGGCAATTATGCCATGACTCTTGGATACGGGCAGGAGACCAGAAAATACGACATAACGGTATCTCCCAAAAAGTTCAAAAAAGTTCCGGTGGCTATTTCTTCGGAAGTGGAAAAAGCCACGCGAACGGAAGAAACGCTGAAAGAATTTGAAGATACGCTCGGACCGATAGCCAGCGAAGGGAGTTCCACCATCAGTTTTACGAACGGCAAATTCAGGGATTATACCGTGGACGATAAAGGATTTGCGATTTCTGCCGGCATCGGCGTAACAAAGACCATTTCCCCGTCCGGAACGACATACAGACACAACGGAGTCGATTTTAAAATCACTGTCGGCGCGGACGTCCCCGCGGTTATGGACGGTGAAGTCGTATATACCGGGTCCACCGCCCTTTCCGGAAATCTTATTGTCATCGAGCATGGTCTTGGACTGAAGAGCTGGTATGCTCATCTCGGAGAGATAACCGTCAAGAAGGGCGATAAGATCGAGAAGGGACAGATAATAGCCAAGACGGGAGCGACCGGGTTTACCAACGGAACCACCCTTCATCTTGGACTGACAGTATTTGATGTCCCGGTCAGCATCTATCCGCTTTGGGAAGAGCCGGGGCTTGAAGTGGTCGATCCGAAGCAATAACGTTCTGCCGCGATTCGGGCAGTGTACTCAAGAGGGCCGATATCGGCCCTCTTGTTAATTGAAGGTTTTTCCGGCCGTTATAGGCATCTCATAAACCCCGGAGGGAAAGCCAAAGTGAATAGATCAGAAGAAAACAGTTTAAAAAGAGTTCCGGAGCTTTTAGCGCCTGCCGGTTCCAGGGAATCGCTCGAGGCAGCCATCGAAGGCGGCGCTGATGCGGTTTACCTCGGGCTCTCTCAATACGGTGCGAGGGCGTATGCCAAGAATTTTACAGTCGAGGGGCTTTCCGAAGCCGCAAGACTGGCCCATTCATACGGGGTCAGCGTTTATGTCACGATGAACACGCTCGTCTTCGACAGGGAACTGGACGACTGGCTCAGGCAGGCATATAGAGCCGCTGAAGCCGGCGCGGATGCCCTTATCGTCGCGGACGTCGGCGCGATATCTTTGTGCAGGCGGTATTTCCCGGAGATACGGCTTCACGGGAGCACTCAGATGACCTGTCATAATGCTGAGGGCGCGGAGGAGATCGCCAGACTCGGGTGCTCGCGTGTGGTCATAGCGAGAGAACTCCCGTTTTCCGAAGCGGCGGATATCATCGGTAGAACGGAAATCGAAACCGAGATGTTTGTCCATGGAGCGCTATGCGTTTCCGTTTCCGGCCAGTGTCTGATGAGTTCGATGATCGGGGGCAGAAGCGGCAACAGAGGCGAATGCGCTCAGCCGTGCCGCCTGCCGTACGGAAAGGGTTATCCGCTGAGTCTGAAAGATCTGTGTCTCGCGCGGCATATTCCTGAGATCATTTCTTCCGGAGTCGATTCCCTCAAGATCGAGGGAAGGATGAAATCACCGGATTATGTCCTCGGGGTGACGCGGGTATACAGAAAGCTGATCGATGATAACAGGGCGGCAACAGCGGAAGAGATCAAAGAAATGTCCGAGATCTTTTCCAGAAGCGGATTCACGGACGGTTATTACTCCGGTCATAAAGGCCGTGAAATGCTGGGGACCAGGAGCAGAGAGGACAAAGACAATACGGAAAAGAAGGCTCTCGGTTTTGCCGGCTTAACAAGGAAGATAGGACTGGACCTTAATGTCACGTTAAGACCGGATATGCCTTCGAGGCTTGAGGTCTCGGCCGGGAATGGAAAGAAAGCCGTAGTATACGGAGAAGTTTGTGAAAAAGCGGTAAACGCCCCGCTTACCGAAGAAACGGTTAAGAGGAATCTCGGACGATTCGGAGGCACGATCTACAGACCTGACAGCATATCGGTGGATATGGCTCCGGGCGTTATGCTTAGGATCTCACAGCTGAATTCGCTCCGGCGTGCTGCCGTGGAGGAGCTGGAGAAGACCCGGGACGGATCAAAGCATAAGGAATTCCCGAAGATCGAACCATTAACGGGAGCGGATGTTCAGGAACCCCGGAGGTTCAAGATCGCGGTGTTTGAGGATCCCGGGCAGATCCCAGACGGCGCATATGATTATTTTGACGAATTGTTTGTCCCGTTAGGAAGATATGAAGGAAGCACGGGAGGAGTTATCATGCCTGCCGTCATTTACCCGGGGGAAAGGGACCGGATCGAGCGCCATATCGAGCGGGCGGCTCGGCTTGGCGCGAAAACCGCGCTGGCGGAGAACGTTTCACAGCTCGAGATGCTCAGGAAGTCCGGATTCAATGTAATGGGCGGGATGAGGCTGAACATCACGAACAACGTTTCTGCCCGGTATTATATGAATATGGGAGTCGGCTCATTTATCCTGTCTCCGGAGATGAGCCTGCCTCAGATAAGGGATATTCGGGGAAATAAAGCCGCGGTGGTATACGGAAGGATCCCGCTGATGCTGACGGAAAAGTGCGTCATTTCGGAGTTGAGCGGGTGTAAAGGGAACGGATGTCCGGGGCATGCAACGCTTACGGACAGGACAGGGGCCGGGTTTCCGGTGCGAAGAGCCGATTCATGCGAGGCCTTCTCCGAGTGCGGGAAGTGCAGGAACGAGATTTTAAACAGCGTTCCCGTGTATATGGCCGACAGGAGAGACCAGCTTGACAGATACGACGTCAGGGGCTGGGTGTTCCTGTTTTCGGACGAAAGCAGGCCGGAAGTTGAAAGGATAATAAAATCTTTCGTCGAAGGAGAACCCATGGACGGGGCGTTCCGAAGAATTAGATCATGATCCGAACGCATGCCGGCCTTGGTGCCGGAAAAGAAAATGACCCCGGATTATTCAACCGGAACAGAGCAGGCAGACCGGGAAAATCCGGATGATTCATCAAATTTCGACTTGCTGAAAAAATTCTTGACAACAGCATCTTGTTTGTGGTAGAATATTTCTACCTCTTTGGCGGGGGTTTTTTTGTCTTGCCTTTTTGCGCCGGAAGACAGAACACCGCCCGTATGAGGGAGGCAGACTAAGAAGGCAGACCGGCGCGGCCGTATGTCTTCTAATACAAGATGGAGGTGCCGATATAATGAGAGACAAAGTAACTCTTGCGTGTTCAGAGTGCAAGCACAGGAACTACGATACGAAAAAGAACAAGAAGAACAATCCCGAAAGACTCGAGATGAACAAGTATTGCCGTTTCTGCCGCAAACACACTTTGCACAGAGAGACAAAGTAATCTGATGTTAAACTGTATCTAGGAGAGGAATCGGAAAAATGGCAGAAAAGAAAAAGGAAGTAGAAAAAACGACTGCCGAAAAGCCTGCGAAAAAGAGCAAGCCGGGTCTGTTCAAGAGAATTGCAAAGTTTTTCCGTGACTACAAAAGCGAACTGAAAAAGATCGTTTGGGCCAACCCCAAGCAGACTCTTTACAGATCAATCTTTGTTGTTGTTGTGGTTATCGTATTCGGTGCAGTTATCGGATTGCTTGACTATACGTTCAGTCAGGCTATCAATGCTCTGGCAGGACTGTTTTGACAGTTGAAAAACGAAAATGAGCGATATCAATGAGATGAATGACGGCCTGAAATGGTACGTGGCGCACACTTATTCAGGTTATGAAAACAAAGTCAAGGCAAATATCGAAAAGATAGTTGAGAACCGAGGCCTCGGCGATGTGATTCAGGACGTGGTGATACCGGTCGAGACGGTCGTTGAAGAGAGCGGCGACGGAACAAAAGAGATCGAGTCAAAGCTTTTCCCCAGCTACGTTCTGATAAAGATGGTGATGACGGACGAAACCTGGCATGTCGTAAGGAACATTACGGGTGTTACCGGGTTCGTCGGCCCCGGATCCAGACCGACTCCGCTTTCCGACGAGGAAGTCGAAGCGCTTGCTGTTGAGGTCAGATCCGGCGTCCAGAATATCGCAGTCGGAGACGAGGTCGAGATTATTGAAAGCGCCTTCAAAGGTTTTTCTGGCGCTGTATCGGATATCTCGGAAGACGGTTCGGAGATTACGGTTATCGTTAAAACCGCGCAGCGTGACATGCCTATTAAGCTTGAGGCACGGAACGTCAAAAAAAAGGCCGACTGAATCAAGTCGCCATAGCCGCTTCTCAGCGGCGCAGTGGGAGGGAAAAATCTTTATTTCCCGATTCTTACCACTATTTGGAGGTAATTTAAAATGGCAAAAAAAGTAATGGGTTACATCAAGCTTCAGATCCCCGCAGGGAAAGCCACCCCGCAGCCGCCGATAGGTCCTGCCCTCGGTCAGTACGGTGTCGCGATTCCCGCTTTTACAAAAGAATTCAATGACAGAACCAAAAACGATATGGGTCTGATCATTCCTGTTGTCATAACCGTTTATGCGGACCGTTCATTTTCTTTCATTACAAAAACTCCGCCGGCAGCAGTGCTTATCAAAAAGGCATGCGGTATAGAAACTGCATCCGGCAGACCAAACACCCAGAAAGTCGCAGAGATCACCATGGACCAGGTCAGAAAGATCGCGGAGACAAAAATGCCTGATCTTAACGCCTCTTCTGTTGAGACAGCCATGAGCATGATTGCCGGTACAGCCCGCAGCATGGGCATTACCGTCAAGGAATAAGCGAGGTGTTTGATAATGAAATACGGAAAGAAATACGCTGACAGCGTCAAACTTATCGATAAGAAGAAACTTTATGACTCTGAAGAGGCTCTTGATCTCGTATGCCAGACCTCGAAAGCCAAATTTGATGAGACAGTTGAGATCCATGTCCGTCTTGGCGTTGACAGCCGTCACGCAGATCAGCAGGTCCGCGGCGCTGTAGTCCTTCCCAACGGAACCGGAAAAAAGATCCGCACCCTCGTCTTTGCAAGAGGCGACAAGGCAAAGGACGCAGAAGCGGCTGGAGCGGACTATGTCGGAGCTGAAGACATGGTCGAGAAGATCCAGAAAGAGAACTGGTTCGACTTTGACGTCGTTATCGCTACTCCTGATATGATGGGCGTGATAGGACGTCTCGGTAAGATCCTTGGTCCCAAGGGTCTGATGCCCAACCCCAAGGCCGGAACAGTTACGATGGATGTCGGACGCGCCGTCAATGAAGCAAAAGCCGGTAAGATCGAGTATCGTCTCGACAAGACCAATATTATCCACTGTCCGATCGGCAAAGCTTCGTTCGGAAAGGAAAAGCTTGCCGAGAACTTCAACGTCCTGATGGGTGCCATCATCAAGGCTAAGCCGGCAGCTGCAAAGGGACAGTACATAAAGAGCTGTGTCGTTGCTTCAACAATGGGCCCCGGCATAAAGGTCAACAGCGCAAAAATCAGCTGACCGCATTGTGATTTTATAGTTCAGAATAAAAAGAAGGCTTTGCACGCAAACCCGTGTTTGCGTGCAAAGCCTTTTTGAATTATGATCAGATCCGGGAAAAGGAAAACCGGGGGCGGATTACTCGCCCTTGACAAGCGCGCTGTTCTGGAGATGCTCCTGCTCTGTCTGAGCGAACAGCATCGTACCGTCTTTCTTAGACACGAAATAATAGTAATTTGTATTGGAAGGATAAAGGGCGCAGGTAATTGCATTGTAGCCGGGATTGGCGATCGCTCCCGGAGGAAGTCCCGGATACAGATAGGTGTTGTATGGATCGTTGAATGACAGATCTTTTCCTGTGATCTCGCTCGGCCTTTCTCCTAACTGGAGCTGCATGGCATAAACAATGGTAGCGTCGCTCTGAAGCATCGGGAAGTATGTCTTGTTATTAAGTCTGTTGTGGAACACGGATGAGATCTTGTCAAAATCTACTACGAACTTTCCTTCTTTTTCTATGAGCGATGCCAGAGTTACTACCTCGTCGATCGACATCTTAAGTTCTTCAGCCCTGAGTTTCAGATCCTCCGTGAAGATCTGGTCGAATCTTTCAAGAAATTTGACTATCGCGTTGACTTCATCCTGATATATGTATATTCCGTCCCCTTCCTCGATCCCTCTGGATTTATAGAAATAATACGTGTCCGGAAACAGATATCCTTCAAGCCTGTAATATCTTTCCGGAGACATTTTTATCTCATCCATGAATGAAAAATCGTATTCGGAAAAATCATAGTTGTTTATGACTTCCTTGAAACCTTCCTCAGTGCCCACTTCATTTTCGACCAGAAGAGCAATTACCTCGTCGACCGTAGATCCTTCAGGGAATGCTATTCTTACGGTCTCTCTCTTTAATGATTTCTGGAACTGAGCGAACAGTTCGTCGTAACTGCTGTTCGCATTGACTACGTAATCTCCGGCTACGAATTCTGCCGTCTTTCCGCCGCGTCCGCAGTATATCTTGAATATGAGCGGGAATTTGATTATTCCTTCCTGGTGAAGGATATCGGCAAGTTCGCTCGTGGTCGTCAGTTCCGGTATCGTGACATTGAAATACTCATCCGGTTTTACAAAGGCGAACGCGTCATTGGCGATAATTATTCCTACATAGCTCAGGATAATGGATACCGTCAGTATCGCTACTATGTAAATGAGAGCTTTGAGAATGCTTTTGGGAGTTGTTACGTTTCTTTCGGCCTTTTTTTCCTTCGTCGGAGAATTCAGGATGCCGGACGGACGTTTGATCTCCCTCGTGCGCACGACTTTGTGGATCGCAGTTCTCTCATTTGCGCTGTTTCCGCCGTCGCCGGGGTACGGAGAGAATCTTTCGATCGGTGAAGGAGAGACAGAATTCTGGACATCTGCGTTGTCCGGTCTCTGCTTTTCTCTGGGAGCGGATTCAGCCCGGGAATTGCCCGCTTGATTTGAAGATGCAGGAGTGTTTCCGGACGGAATCTTTAGGGGTTCTGCCGGTGTAGGGGCGGAGGCCGCGGCCGCTCTGGGCGCGGAAGCAGTCTTGTTTGTTGTCTCTTTGCGTCCGTCTGACTGAACGGCGGACGGGCTTTGCTCTTTTGAAGGCGAGACAACGGAAGAAGGCAAGCGCCGGGCCGCCTTCATGACTCTTGCGGGTGAAGACGATGGCTTTGCGGAACCGGAATTCTGCCGGTTTTCCTCCGAAGGGACAGGCTTCCTGCGGGTAAAACCGCTTTCAGGAAGAAAACCGTTATCATCAGTGTCGTTATTCATTTTTTCATTTTCTTCCATAGCTTTATCCCTGCCTTTTTAAGATAATTGGGACACTGTATGTTCATGATTCGTCACCGGATAAATATTACGGCAATGATATAAAGGGCGACGCATACGAGAAAAGAAGGCGACAGAAGCGCATGAGTCAGCGGCGGCTTGCCGCCGGTGCGTTCGAAATCCCAGTCTCTGTCCAGCGCGTCCCGGCCGTTTTTAAGCAGTATGCTCTCGGTCTGAGCGAATATGAAAAAGGAAAACAGCAGAAGAAGAGCAACTGTCAGGAAAATCACGAAGATAACGTTCTGAGGGATCTTTATGATCGCGGAAATGTATTTTTCAAAAAACAGTATGTAAAGGTTGAAGATCAGATGTACCGCCATTGAAGCGAAAACGGACCGTGAAACATATGAAACGAACCCCAGAACCAGTCCGGAGAACAGATAAATCGGAAACGCTTCAAGATTCGCATGCAGGAGTGCAAAAATCAGAGATGACATAACGATCGAGCCGCCCATCCCCAGCGTGTCATACTCTTCGAGAATCACGGAGCGGCAAAGGAACTCCTCCGTCAATGCGGGAATGACTGCGAACGCAATTGAAACAAATACTGTTCTTGAAGTCAGACTTTCGGGGATCAGTTCGCTGTATGTAAGAGTATTGCTGGTTGGAATGCCGCAGAAATACATTCCGAAAGATATCAGCATACTTCCCGAAATAACCACTACAAGGGACGACAGTATAAACAGCAAGGATTTTCTGGGAGGAAGCCTGAGGCGAAGTCTGGGAACGGGTATGGATCTAATCCTGATATAGATCAGGGCAGGGAGGAACAGAACGACCAGCTGAATAGCGGCGACTGAAAGAAATACTGTTTCGCCTTCCCCCAGCATTGAAGAATCAATGTGTCTCAGCACCAGAGAAAGAGCCATTATTATTATCACAAGGACAGGAGCGATGATATAGGTTTTTCTGTTTTCCATCGATTGTGTATGCTCCCTTCTCTGAGACGATTATATCTACCGCGATGTCGTGTGCTTCCCGGGGGACCGAATCAAGCAGACCGCTCTCATAGACAAGACCTACCGACGTTCCCTCGAACGAGGAGAGAAATCTGTCATAGTATCCTCCGCCGTATCCTATGCGGTACCCTTTTCTGTCGATAACCAAAGCGGGGACTATGCAGACCGTGTTCCCGCATGAAAAAACCGAAGGCGCATGAGCATCAGGTTCCGGGATGCCGAACCGTCCGGGCCTGAGTTCGTCAGTGCTCCGAACGGAACGAAAAACCATTTCTCCGCCATTCATAGTATGCGGGAAGGCGATGGTCTTTCCCGAGGAAAGACTGAAAACGATAACGGGAGTGATATCTATTTCCTGATTTACCGGACTGTAAAGAAGAACGGATTCCGCCCTGATGAAGCAGTCCAGTGACAATATGTTGCGGCAGATGCAAAGATCAGTCTCTTTTTTTTTCGTACCGCCTATGGCCAGCCGCTTCGCGGTGCACTCCGCGCGGAGCCGGGCTTTTTCCTTCGAAGGATCAGCCGGCATGGCAAACTGAGCGGGAGATCGATTCGGCCTTATCTCTGCCGCATAAGGCGGCAGCAAGTTCAAGCGCGAAATCAAGCGCCGCGCCCATTGCTTTCCCTGTTATGATCTTTCCGTCACGAACGACATCATCGGAGCTGTATACTGCATCCTGAAGTTTATCTATATATTTCTGATCCGGGTAACATGTTGCATGCTTCCCGCGCAGCAGCCCCAGATCCCCGAGAATATACGGCGCGGCACAGATAGCTGCGACAAATGAACCCCGTTCCGTCCATTTCGTAATCAGCGACGACAGCTTTTCGGAAGCTGCCAGATTGTCCGCACCGGGAATTCCGCCCGGAAGGATAAACATCTCCGGAATTTCATCCCGGATATCATCCAGCTGTATATCGGCGATGACAGTGACGTTCTGACGGCTGGTGACTGACGGACCGGTCACACCGACAGTCTGAACATTCAATCCGGCCCTTCTGAGAACATCAAGCGGACAGAGGGCTTCCACTGTCTCAAATCCGTCGGCAAGAAACAAATAGATCATAAAAACGTCTCCTTACGGCTGTCAGCCGTTTCGCTGTTACTGTATATCGGCGTCATGGAGAACCATCTCCATATATTCCTGTTTTGTGATAAGAACTTCCCTCGGCTTCTGTCCTTCAGGAGCGCTGACGTATCCGAGTTCTTCCATCCTGTCGATGAGTTTGGCGGCCCTGCCGTATCCTAGAGACAATTTTCTCTGGATGAGGGATGTGGAGATTTTACCGGAGTCCACTGCCAGCTCGAGAGCGGCCTTCAGCATGGGATCGCCTTCTTCATCCGATTCACCGACGGAAGAGTTGAGCAGATCTTTTTTCTTGACTCCGCATAGTTCCGCCGCGCGTTCTATGCTGGCTATGACCTCATCGTTGTACTGGGCGGTGATCTCGGTATTCCTCTTGATAAAATCAACGACCTTTTCGACCTCTTCGTCGGATACGAACGATCCCTGTCCGCGGAGAGGCTTGTTAGCGCCTATGGGAGAATACAGCATATCGCCGCGTCCGATGAGCTTTTCCGCTCCGGCCATGTCGATGATCGTTCTGGAATCGACCTGGTTGGAAGTGGTAAACGCTATTCTCGACGGAATGTTTGCTTTTATCAGACCGGTGATGACATCAACAGAGGGACGCTGTGTTCCGACTATGAGGTGCATTCCGGCAGCACGGGCTTTCTGAGCGAGTCGGCATATCGAGGTCTCGACATCGTCTGAAGCGGTCATCATAAGATCGGCAAGCTCGTCAATGATAATAACTATCTGGGGGAGGAACTCCTTCTCATTGTCATTCTGAGTGATGGAGTTATAACCCTTGATCTCTCTTGCGCCGACCTCTTCAATAAGCTCGAAACGTCGTTCCATTTCGCCCACGGCCCAAGCAAGAGATCCGGCGGCCTTCTTGGGGTCTGACACGACCGGCACAAGAAGATGCGGCAGGCCGTTGTACACGTTCAGCTCCACTTTTTTGGGGTCCACGAGGATCAGCTTGACTTCGTCCGGCCTTGCTTTGTAAAGAAGGCTTATGATGATCGAGTTGATACAGACTGATTTGCCCGAACCCGTAGCTCCGGCTATGAGAAGATGCGGCATTTTGGAAATGTCCATGTACATGGGATTTCCCACGACGTCTTTTCCCAGAGCGGCGGTGATCTTTGACGGTGCCGTCTCAAACTGCTTGTTTTCCAGAAGACCTCTGAGGCACACCATTGACGTGGTCCTGTTGGGGACCTCGATTCCGACGGCGGATTTTCCCGGAATGGGAGCTTCGATCCTAACCCCGGACGTTGCCAGGCTCAAAGCGATATCGTCAACGAGGTTTGCGATTGAACGCACTCTCGTCCCTGCCTCCGGCTGAAGTTCGTACCGGGTAATCGTCGGCCCTTTTGTGACATTGACGACCTTTGTCTTTACATTGAAGCTGAGCAGGGTGTCAACGAGTTTCTTCGCGTTGGACCTCATTTCATTCTCGTCTGCGGCGGGCGGAGCCTCGTCTTCTCTAAGCAGGTCATACGGCGGGAATATATATGCGACTTTTTTCTTGGCGCTTTCCTGGCGCTTCTTGGCCGGGGTGTGAGAAACCCTCAGATCTGTTTCGGCGTGATCTGTTTCGGGATCAGAAGCCGGACTGTCGGCAGAGTCGGGGAGATCGTTCGGGATGTCGGGCACGATCGGCTGGGGATCGATAAAAATATTCTTCCAGTCCAGTTCGGAAACAAGAGGGCTTTTTGAATCAGTCATTTTCCCTATAACTCTCGCGTCGGCGGGATTAAGCTCCAGCTCCGGCTTTTCTGTTTCCGAATTCATTTGAGCGTTCTTTGCCGCCTCGAAAACCGAACTGTCCACTAAACTGTCGTCTTCTTCAAGGCCGTCGATCCTGATCTCGTTGTCTATGGGCGAGGGGGACTGCTGCGGATCTTCCGTCAGGGAAACATCCGGATCGAAATCGTGACGCCTGATCTTCTTCGCGGTTTTGGCCTGAGGTGCGTCAGTTACGGGCACATACGGGTCGTCGGGGTAAACAGGGCGGCTTGAATGAATGTCGGACTCCTTCTTTTCCTTGGCTTTTTTGATCCTGTAGGCGATAGCGACCATAATTGATTTCGGGGTGGCTCCGAAAAGGAAAACGAGGAAGATAAGCAGGGCGGTTATCGAGATGATCAGCGTTCCCGCTCTGTCGAATCCGGCGAGCATCAGTGTGCCGAGGAATCCCCCGATCACACCGCCACCGGTAAGATTGATTCCGCCGTTCCAAAGGGTTGCTAAATCATAAGACCTGTATTCATCAGGGACAAAAACATGAAACAGAACGGAGGCTATTACCGTTACGACGACAGAAAAAATAATCTTCGGGACCAGAGAATTGTTGAGGATGCTCTTTTTCCAGACGAATGCCAGATAAACCATTAAAACCGGGATGATATAGGCAGCCGGACCCAGCAGACCGAAAAACAGACTGTGGATCGCAAAGCCCACGGGGCCGAAAAGATCGAAGAAGTAACAGCCGGTTACGAACAGCGCGACGGCCACAAGGACGCAGGGAATGATCTGGTTCTTTATACTGGATGCGCGTATGGCCGCGTCTTCGGCAGACGGAATCTCCTTGCTCTTCTCTGCCTTTTTCGGCGCGTGAGATTTCGAGACAGACTGCGCGGCTTTTTTCTTATTCGCTTTTTTGCTTTTACTGTTTGCCAATTCGGAGTGCACTCCTTAATATCTGATAGTATTGAATAATCACAGCAGTAACCGAAAAAACGCAAGCGTCTCCGGGAGCCGGATTATAGCTGCCGGAAACAATTCTTCAGCGTTATCCGGGAGCATCCCGGATACGTGAATTATATCATAATTGAAGGAAAAACACAATAACGGAGGGGTACGGCGGGGACGGACACGCAGCTTTACGCGGGAAACGAAAAACTCACGATCCGATGCCGTAAGGTGTTTCTCTGATGCGTATGCCAGGGAAATCCGGCCGACTCCGCACTCCGGAATTTCTCTTTAAACAAACTCAGGTCTTTACAAATGTAAAAAAGGGATCCGAAAAATGCCTAAACTCCCGCTTTTCTGCTTTACAAAGAAACAATAATGTGATATAATTCCTACGTATGTCCTCGACCCGGTATGCGGAAACAGCCTTCCCGCCTTTTTGGAAGTCTTTCACCCGCCGCATACTTAGCCGACCGGATGAATTTTTTAGTTTGAGAAAGGTGAAAAAACATGCTTAAGGAAGAGAAACAGGAAATCATCGAAAAGTATGCCGTCCATGAGGGCGACACGGGTTCTCCCGAAGTGCAGATCGCGATCCTTACCCACAGAATCGCGGCGCTTACAGAGCACCTCAAACAGAACCATAAGGATTTCCACAGCCGTCGCGGAATGCTCAAGATGGTAGGTCACAGGAGAAATCTCCTCAACTATCTCCAGAAGAAAGATATCGAACGTTATCGTGCGATAATCGAGAAGCTCGGCATCCGCAAGTAAAGCATAAGTCATTAAAGACCCTGCGGGCGGGTATAACCCATTCCGCAGGGTTTTTAATGAAAAGGCCCCACTGCCGTAAAGAAAACACTCCTCTTTGACATTAAGATCTGTTTAGCAGTTAAATAAACGCTCAGGCCCCGGGCATGGCGGTTATTTAAATGCTAAACTCTAATTGACAAAGAGGATGGAAATATTGTTTAGTTGGAGGAATCAGCATGTTTGAGAATTACAAAGTATTTAATTATGAACTCGCCGGCCGTCCTCTGGTGATCGAAAACGGAAAAATGGCGGGACTGGCAAACGGATCTGTTCTTGTCAGATACGGTGATACCGCAGTGCTCTGTTCGGCTACGGCATCAGCCGCTCCGCGCGACGGTATTGATTTTCTTCCCCTTTCCGTGGATTACGAGGAGCGTCTTTACGCCATAGGCCGTATTCCCGGCGGATACCTGAAAAGAGAAGGCCGTCCCAGCGAGAACGCCATACTGGCTTCCCGAGTGATCGACCGTCCCATCAGACCCCTTTTCCCGAAGGATCTCAGAAATGATGTCAACCTGAATCTCATGGTCATGTCTGTTGATCATGACTGTTCACCGGAGATAACCGCAATGATCGGCGCGTCCGTCGCCCTGGCAATCTCGGATATTCCGTGGAACGGACCGATCGCCGGAGTATTTGTCGGCCTTGTTGACGGACAGCTCGTGATCAACCCGACCGAGGAGCAGCGTGAAATCAGTGAACTCGAACTGACTGTCGCCGGTACCGCTCAGAAGGTCGTGATGATCGAAGCCGGTGCGAAGGAAGTTTCCGATGACAAAATGTTTGAAGCGATAATGCTTGCTCACGAAGAGATCAAGAAGCTTATCGTGTTTATCGATTCGATCATAGCGGAAGTCGGGAAAAAGAAATTCGAATATCCCTCATGCGAAGTGCCGCAGGATCTGTACGAGAGCATCAAAGAGTTCTGTATCGAGGATGTCCGCCGCGCAATGGATACGGATGACAAGGTCATCAGGGACGAGGGCATACAGCAGATAAAGAACAGAGTATATGAAAAATATGATCCGGATTATCCCGACATGCATGTCGTGATCGATGAGATCATATACAAGATCCAGAAATATGTGGTCCGCCGCTGGCTGCTTGACGATGGGAAGCGTGTTGACGGACGGCGTCTGGATGAGATCCGTCCGCTTGCGGCTGAAGTCGGACTCTTCAAGCGCACACACGGGTCGGCCATGTTTACAAGAGGCCAGACTCAGGCTATCACCATTGCGACTCTCGGTTCTATCGGCGAAGCCCAGATGCTCGATGATATCGGCGGTGATGAATCGAAGAGATATATGCATCATTACAACATGCCCGGTTTTTCCGTCGGCGATCCTAAATCGTCAAGGAGCCCCGGACGGCGCGAGATCGGGCACGGCGCCCTTGCAGAGCGTTCACTTTATCCTGTGCTTCCCTCTGTTGAGGAGTTCCCGTATGCGATCAGGCTCGTTTCGGAAATCGTCAGCTCGAATGGTTCGACTTCGCAGGCATCCGTATGCGGTTCGACTCTTGCCCTGATGGATGCGGGCGTACCGATCAAGTCGCCTGTCGCCGGCATTTCGTGCGGCCTTATCACCGAGGGCGACCGCTGGATGACTATGATCGATATCCAGGGAGTAGAAGACTTTTTCGGCGATATGGACTTCAAGGTCGCCGGTACCCACAAGGGCATTACATCGATCCAGATGGATCTCAAGATAGACGGACTGACGCCGGAGATCATCCGCGAAGCTCTTGCCGTAACTCACAAGGGAAGAGATTATATCATCGACGAGATAATCCTGAAGACGATTTCGGAGCCGAGACCTGATGTTTCAGAGTATGCTCCGAAGATGATTACGATGCAGATCAATGTCGATAAGATCCGCGAGGTCATAGGTACCGGCGGCAAGGTCATTCAGAAGATAGTTGCCGATACCGGCGCAAAGATAGATATAGAGGATGACGGTACGATATATATCGCTGCGGTCAACCGCGATTCGGCCTATGCGGCAAAATCCATCATCGATTCCATAGTATTTGAGCCGGAGGTAGGTCAGATCTACACCGGACGCGTCACCAGGATCATTCCGATCGGAGCGTTTGTCGAATTCGCTCCCGGGAAGGAAGGGCTCGTTCATATTTCCAAACTTGACAAGACCAGAGTCGGAAAAGTGGAAGATGTCTGTTCCGTCGGGGATGAGATGCGCGTGAAATATCTCGGCGTTGATGAAAAAGGCAGGATCAATCTGTCCAGGAAAGACGCTCTGTAATTAAGAAGAAAAAAACGATAATTGTTTGAAAGATCTGTCTTCAGACTGCAATAAACCCAAGAAGCGGCAGGTACGGACTTGTCCGTCCTGCCGCTGAAGGTTTTTTGAGGATTTTTCATGAACAGCAGAAACAGAAAAACGGACTATCCGGGGAGCACGGGGTATCTCAGAGATGCGGGAAGAGGCGGAAAGCCGTCCCGCAGATGGGTGTTTCCGCTGGTTTTGATTATACTGGCGGTAATAATACTGGTTGCCGTGATCTCGGCGGCGTCCGGAAGAAACAGCGGGACCGCTCAGGATCCCTCGGGCGAAAACCTGTCCGGACAGGATGGGACGCGGTCGGATCCGCCCGGAGAAGACACGGCCGATCCCGGCGGGGAGAACGTGCCGGAATACAGGTCCTTATCGGTCTCGTCTTCGGAGATCTATACCGGAGACCTTATTCTGGTAAATTCCGAATACGAGTATCATTTTCCCGAGAATCAGGAAATCGTCAATATCTACGAATACAAAACGGATGACTATAAACTGGCGAGTATTACTCTGAGGCTTGACAGACGTATCCTTGAACTGTTTAACGGAATGCTTGCGGATTTTGCTTCAACCAAAGGCAGACGGGATGTCATTATAAACTCGGGATACAGGGATGCTTCCGAACAGCAGGAGATCTATGAATCCAGGAAACAGGCTTACGGTCAGCAATATGCGGATGCCTACGTTCAGAAACCGGGCTTCAGCGAACACCATACGGGCTTTGCCCTTGATATGGCCGTGTACACTGACAGCAAAGTTTCCATGACGTTTGATCAGGATGAGGATTTCGACTGGTTTATGTATGCGTCCCATACTCACGGATTCATTTTGAGATATGCGTCTCACAAATCCGGGATAACAGGAATATCTGCCGAGCCTTGGCATTTCAGATATGTCGGTGTCCCCCATGCGTATTATATGTATGCAAATGATCTGTGCCTGGAGGAGTATATCGATCTTCTCAGAAATTATTCATTCGAATCTGAGCATCTTGTTTTCCGTGATGACGAGGAGACCCTTTGGGAGGTCTATTATATCCCGTCATCGGGAAGTGACAGGACTGAATTGCATGTCCCGGCGAGCAGAGAATATTCTGTTTCCGGAAACAATGTTGATGGATTTATTGTAACAGCAAGGAAAACAACCACCTAGACCAAGTTAAGAAGGGGAGGGACCAAAAAATGACGGATCGCACGAAATATAAAAGGGCTCTGGCTCTAACAGCGGTATTGGTCGCTGTCTCGATGCTGTTTACGTCCTGCGGTATTATCATAATCAATGATAACTCCGGAGCAGATGTTACGACCGTTTCAGAGGACACGACTTCATCGCCTGATGATACGACGTCATCCGAAAAGATAGATAAATCACCTACGCTTGATTATCTTAAGCTTGCAGGTGATTATGTGACTGCGGTCCCGGCTTATGATTTTGACGGGGCCGATATAGTGATATCGGGAATCGGCGCGGAAAAGTTCGGAGGCGTAAATGCCAACGAGGCAGGAACGATAAACAGTCTGAACAAGAGTAAGCGAAACAAACTCGTTCAGGACGCATTAAACGGGAAACTGGTCTTTACGGAACCCGATGTGGAAGGATTTTATGAATCGCTGAAAGAAGCTGTCAATTCCGGGGAGAAGTTCTCGGATCTTCTCATCGTTCCTCAGCAGGTTGTAGGAGAACTGGCTCTTGCCGGATTGCTTTATGACGTTTCCGAACTGGACTGCAATTATCAGGAACCCTATTTTGATTTCAATGCCATGCAGTCATCCGGCGGAAATGTCCTTTATGCGGTGATCGGCGACGCCACAAAAGACCCTGATTATCTTTACGGAGTCTATTTCAACAAGACTCTCGTGACGGGCGCGGGACTGGATTTGCCATATAAACTGGTCGAGTCAGGCGAATGGACATTTGACAGATTCCTTGAGTATATGGACACTGTCAGCGCATCCGAACACGGTATAGAGGATCTGGCAATTCATGCCTTCGTTGACGTGAATTACGCGGATATCCTGTTCGAGGGCGCGGGCTTTTCAATGATAACAAGCGTATTCGGCGAGGCTCCCGTTATTACGGAGCCTACCGAGGAGGCTGAGTCTTTCATGGAAAAACTCAAGAATCTATTTGAGACAAACCCCAAATGGGCAGGAGACTCGCCGGAGACAAAATTTGCCGACGGAGAGATGCTGTTCTACGTTTCTCCCCTTCAGAGAAGCAACGCTCTTTCGACCGCAGCGGCGGACTGGGGCATAGTTCCGATGCCGAAGGGAAGCAAGGAACAGCAGAATTACCGTACTCTAGCCGATCCCGACATGCCAGTCGTGGTAGTTCCGAAGAATATTACCGACAAAGCGGAGACCTCATCTCTTGTGAGCGCGCTTTTCGCCGCGTCTTACAAATATCTCGGGACCGCTTATGCGGAAAACCAGATGTCGTATTTCCTTCGTGACTCGGAGTCCGTCAACATGGTATACAGGATCATTAATTCCGCTGTTTACGACGGAGCATATATGTTCAGTTCAGCATATGCCACTGTATCCAATGCGACTATAACATCTCTGAGAAATGCCGCTCTCGGGAAAAGCACGATAAGGAACTATTACGATTTTTACGCATCCAAGGCGGACAATTCCATGAAAGCTCTCAAGGTCAGTTCGAAGGAACAGGCCTCCTGAGGGGAAAGAGATCGGACGATAGCATTTCTGCATCAGATTGGAGGAACTAAACAGTGAGCACAATTTCAGTCATGACTTTCAATATCCGGTACGATACAGCGGAAGACGGTCCTTATCAGCTCCGTCCTTACCGGTATGAATATGTAGACGAGTATCTAAAGAACTTCGCTGCGGATGTTATAGGGTTTCAGGAAGTCGATAAAGAGACACAGAAAAATCTTGCCGGGACATTGAGCAACTACTGGGTGATAGGCGCGGGGAGGATGAAGAATTTTTCCGATGAATCCAGCTGCATAGCTTTCAACAGGGACAAGTTCCAGCTTTTAAGCTGCGATACGTTCTGGCTTTCCCCGACTCCGGGGATTTGTGATTCATATCCGCTGGAAGTTTTCCCGGGCAGAGTCTGCACGACCGTTACGCTGATACCCAAAAGGGAAAAGGGAAGGGACGCTACACCTTTCAGAGTTTACAACACCCATCTGTTCCATAATGCGGACGAGAGGCTTTGCTATTACGGCGTTTCCGTTATTCTGGACAGGATGCTGAAAGATAAACAGTATTCAGATTATCCGGCTGTTCTTATGGGCGACTTCAATTCTGAACCGGATTCGCTGGCGATCAGGTCTATAAAGGAATTCAAACCGTTAAAACTTGCTGATATTACGGATGATGTAGGGTATACATATCATGAATATGAAAATCCTGATCTGAAAAAAACGAAGATAGACTATATTTTCACGGATGCCGAGTATGATCCGGATTCGATCGACAAAGTCACGGCACGCAGGAAGGGTGACAGGATGTTTCTCAGCGACCATTACCCGATAAGAGCCGAGATCCTGCTGTGACTCGGATCGGGAAACTGCGGCAGATATACAAATTCAACCGGATAACGGGGTAAGAAGTATGGGAACAAAAGTAACGCTGATGACTTTCAATATGAGAATGAATGCCCGAAACGACGGGGAATATCAGTTATACCCCTACAGAATAGGGTATGTCATTGATTTCATAAGAAAAAGCGGAGTCGATGTGATAGGAATGCAGGAAGTTCAGCCGGAGACAAGGAGACTTCTGGTCGACAGTCTGTCGGCGGATTATCTGATAGCCGGCTACGGAAGGAATGACGACTTCGGCGGGGAGGCCAGCTGCGTTGCATTTAAAAAGGATAAATTCGCGCTGCTGTCCTATGATACTTTCTGGATCTCCGACACCCCTTTGGTGCCCGCTTCCAGACCTGAAGGGATCCATATCCCAAGGATCTGCACGGAAGTCACGCTGCTTCCGACAGGGATCGGTGAGACAAAACCGTTCCGTGTTTACAACACGCACCTTTTCAATGCCGTTGAAGATGATATGAGCACTTTCGGAGTCAAGGTAATCATCGAGAGAATGATAGCGGACTCCGCTGTCATGAAATATCCGATAGCACTGATGGGCGATTTCAACTGTACTCCCGAATCAAATGCAATCGCTACAATCAGAAAGTGCAAGGAACTGAAGCTCCGGGATTTAACGGCTGACGTTGGATACACTTTCAACGGGTATGAGAGGGATGAAAAACACAGGGCAAAGATCGACTATATTTTCACCAATGCCAGAGCTGTCCCCGGGTCGGCCGCGAAAGTGACAGACCGCAGAGAAAAGGACGGTATGTTCCTCAGTGATCACTATCCCGTAAAAGCGGCAATAGTATTATAAGGTTAAATTATTTTTCAGGTTTGGACAAAGATCTTCTTCGGGCGTGTTCCGGATCAGTTATGACTAAAAATCACGGGCAGAAGATCTTTGACGCGATAGAGCATTTGAGGATGGATAAGGTTTATTTCAAGCGCAATGCAGTTAAAATATTTCTGCTTTGTTTTATAGCATATTCTGTGATCTATGTCGGAAGAAAGAATTTCGGCGCCTGCGCGAACGCGATGATTAGGGAAGGCGTTATTGACGAGGTCATCAGCGGGACGATACTTGCCGCCTTTCTGATAGCTTATGCGATGGGTCAGTTCATAGTCGGTATTATCGGCGATATCGTCCCGCCCAGGGTAATGATTTCGGCAGGGCTTTTAGGGGCAGGACTGGCAAATATCTTAATGGGCATTAACAGCAATCCGGTCCTGTATATTATTATCTGGTTTTTTTGCGGCGCATCATGTTCGATGCTTTGGGCCCCGATGATTTACTGTATTTCAAACTGGATCACCGAAGACAACCAGAAATGGGCTGGAGTCGATATCGCCGTTTCCATTCCGGCAGGAACCATCATATCGTATTTTCTCTGTTTTATATTACTGAAAGTCTCTGGATGGAGGGTCTCGTTTATCGTCTGCGGCTCGGTGCTGATTGTGACTTCCGCACTTATCTTCATTTTTTTGGGCAGAATGAAGTCATATATCTCCGAGATGGAAGAACGATCGAAGCTTACTGTTAAGAAGAATTCGGAAATTGAAGGGAAAGATTTCAAGAAGCTTTCCATACTGAGAGTCGTTTTTACTTTCGGATTGACTTTCACTGTCTTCGGAATCCTTTCCAACGGTATTCTGAAAGACGGCCTTGAGTCTTGGGTGCCGACTTATATATCTGATCTTTTCAATGAAACAGAGCCGGCTGCCTCGCTAATATCTATCATGCTGCCTGTAGTCAGTCTTTCCGGGGTTTTTCTGGCGACATGGGTCTGCAGACGTTTCTGCAAGTCAAATGAAATGCTTGCAAGCGGTTATCTTTTTGCAGGAGCGGCTGTTCTTATGCTGTCTGTCCTCATACTGACGATCTTCAGTTCCGGCAGCGGAGAAGCAGCAGAAGGCAGTTCGGTTGTGACGATGCTTGTCACTGTGTTTCTGATCAGTATGGTAATTGCAATCATGCTTGGCATAAACAATCTTTATCTGACATTTATACCGCTTTCGTTCGGTAAGATAGGAAAGGCCTCATCCGTCACGGGTTTCCTAAATTCGGTCTCATACGGTGCGGCCGCACTTTCCGGGGTGGTTTCCGGCTTCCTTCTCAAGAACGTGGGGTGGACAGCTGCAATTGCGATGTTTACCGGATCCGCTGTTCTCGGAGCGGTTGCGGGTTTTTCCGGTTCAAGGACCTGGGGGAGGGTCAAGGAAAGGTTCTCCAAGGGTGACACAAAGCAGGATTCCCCGGCGGAGACAGATTCAGGTCAATGACTTCAGGCATGCCAAAGCGTTGAGGGAGCGGACCAGTCTAGAAAATAATACTATAACACGCATACAAAAAGAACCGGGATTATATCCCGGCTCTTTTATTTCTAATATCATGTTCTATCAGACAATGCCCTGAGCGTTCATTGCGGAAACCACTTTTTCAAAACCGGCTATGTTCGCTCCGACAACATAGTCTCCCTTGAAGCCGTATTTTTCTGCTGCTCTGTCGATATTATGATAAAGTCCGATCATGATATCTTTGAGCTTGCTGTCAACTTCCTCGAACGACCAGGAGAGACGCTCGCTGTTCTGGGACATTTCAAGAGCGGATGTGGCTACTCCGCCGGCGTTCGCAGCCTTTCCAGGAAGGAAGAACACGTTGTTGGCCTTCAGATATTCGGTCGCTTCTATTGTCGAAGGCATATTCGCGCCCTCGGCGACAGTGGTGACACCGTTGGCAACGAGAAGCTTTGCGTCATCAAGTCCGAGTTCGTTCTGGGTCGCGCACGGAAGGGCGACATCACATTTTATGCTCCAGACACCCTTGCCCTCATGATACTCTGAAGAAGGAACCGCGTTCGTGTATTCAGTCAGCCTCTGGCGCTTGGTTATCTTAATGTCTTTGAGCAGGTCGAGCTTGATTCCGTCCGGATCGTAGATCCATCCGTTGGAGTCTGAGCAGGTTACGACTTTAGCTCCGAGCTGCTGAGCTTTTTCGATAGCATGGATAGCAACGTTCCCGGCTCCGGAAACGACGACAGTCTTGCCTTCAATGGACTGTCCGTGGCATTTGAGCATTTCCTCGGTTATGTAGAGAAGACCGTATCCTGTAGCTTCGGTCCTTGCCAGAGAACCGCCGTACGGAAGACCTTTTCCAGTGAGAACGCCTTCAAAGCAGCCTTTCAGTCTCTTATACTGTCCGAAGAGGAATCCTATTTCGCGAGCACCGGTACCTATATCGCCGGCGGGAACGTCCGTATCCGCTCCGATGTATTTGAACAGCTCGGACATGAAGCTCTGACAGAAAGCCATGACCTCACGGTCGGATTTTCCTTTCGGATCGAAATCCGATCCTCCTTTGCCTCCGCCTATGGGCAGACCCGTGAGGGAGTTTTTGAATATCTGTTCAAAGCCCAGGAACTTTATGATGCCCAGGTTTACTGACGGATGCAGTCTCAGCCCGCCCTTGTACGGACCGATCGCGCTGTTGAACTGTACCCTGTAACCGGTGTTCACGCGTACCTGACCATTGTCGTCGATCCACGGAACACGGAATTTGATCTGCCTTTCGGGATTTACGAGCCTTTCAAGCAGCGCATCTCTTCTGTACTGATCTTCGTTCAGTTCGACAACAGGGCGAAGAGATTCAAGAACTTCTCTGACTGCCTGATGGAACTCCGGTTCATTGGGGTTTTCTTTGATGACTCTTTCAATGACTTCATTAACATAAGATGACATGATTCGATCCTCCAAAAAAAGAATACGTCTCTAACGGGCATAGCTATAGCATGTCCCGTCAAAGACGCCTTTGCCTTTAACAGAATGATGAAAAAACTGTTTCGATGTCCTGACATGAACGCCGAAACAGACTATCTGCGCCGATTATACAACACAGCATTTGAAAAGTCAACCTTTTGTGTATACATTGAAGATTTTCTAAATAAATGATATAATGACGACAATCTATCATTATGGGACCGAATCGATCTTGCTGAGCAGAATAGAGAAAGACGGTCTTTTCATATTTATGATGGCTGTCGGCCGGTTCGAGGGCTTATGCCGGCAGAAGGAGGTTTCTATGAAATATTCAAAGGATGAGGTCCTTCAGTATGTTCATGAGGACGATGTTAAATTTATCAGGCTGGCTTTTTGCGATGTTTTCGGTAGACAGAAGAACATTTCGATAATGCCGGACGAACTGGAAAGAGCGTTTGAAGAGGGGATACCTTTTGATTCATCCGCGATAGAGGGGTTCGGGAACGTGACCGGAAGCGATCTTTTCATTCATCCGGATCCCGAGACAATAATGCAGCTTCCGTGGAGACCTGAACACGGCAAGGTCGTCAGAATGTATTCGGGAATCACTTACCCTGACGGAAGAGAGTTTGAGCTTGACACCAGAAATATTTTGAAAAAGGCAATCGCCGAGGCTTCCGGCCGCGGAATTAAATTTCTGTTCGGGACTGAGCAGGAGTTTTATCTGTTTTGCAGGGATGAGAATGACAATCCGACCAAAACTCCATATGATAACGCGGGATATATGGACATCGCGCCGGATGACCGCGGGGAGAATATCCGCCGGGAGATCTGTCTGACTCTCGAGCAGATGGGCATACGGCCCGAAAACTCTTACCACAAAGAGGGACCGGGTCAGAATGAGATTGATTTTCGCTACTCGGACACACTTTCGGCGGCAGACAATGCTGTGACGTTCCAGACCGTTGTGAAAATCATTGCGCACAGAAACGGTCTTTGTGCCGATTTCTCGCCCAAACCGATTGAAACGGCGCCGGGCAGCGGATTTCATATCAATATTGTTCCTGATAAAGGCGGCGAAGGAAAGAATTTCAGTCATATGGTCGGCGGTATCATGGAAAAGATTGGCGAAATTACTCTGTTTTTGAATCCTTCCGACAACTCATACAGGCGTTTCGGGATGAACAAAGCGCCGGGATTCGTTTCATGGTCGAAGGGAAACCGTTCCCAGCTGATAAGGATAACTGATTATAAAGGCAACCCGTGCCGCGCGGAGATCCGTTCTCCGGACTCCGGTTCCAATCCGTATCTTGCATTTGCTCTTCTGATCTATTCGGCAATTTACGGCATAGAGAACGGGACGCCTCTTCCTGAGGAGACAGATATCAGTCTGCTCAGAGCCGGAGATGATATTCCCGGGATCAGCAGACTTCCGGAAAGCCTGTCCGCCGCGCGCAGGATAGCTTCGGAAAGTAGCTTCGTGTCGGAGCTGGTCCCGAAACAAATATTAGAGTGTTACTGCGACAGATAAGGGCCGCCGCGGACAAATAAAGCCGATAGTGAAAGGAGGATGACCATGAGCCTGAAAGAACGTGTTTACAGCGTGCTCGTAGTTTCGGCTTCTGAGACGCTTAATGAAGCGCTTCACTCTATTCTTTCTGAGTCCAGATATAATCCTGCTTTTACTGTCAGCAGCATCGGTTCCGCCAAGAGGATGCTTGCAGAGCGCAGTTTCGATTTCATTATCATTAATTCTCCGCTCCCGGACGATGTCGGTATCCGTCTTGCCATAGATATGGGAGGATCGAAAGACACGGTGGTGCTTCTGCTTTCAAAGAGCGATGTCCATGACGAAATATACGATGAAGTCGCGGAACACGGCGTTTTCACCCTGCCCAAGCCCACCTCAAAAGCTCTGATATCCAATGCTCTGAACTGGATGTCGGTAATGAGGGAACGTATACGGAAAAACAACATCAAGACTCTTTCCGTTGAGGAAAAGATGGAAGAGATCAGAGTGGTCAACAGGGCAAAATGGATGCTGATAAGCAAGTGCGGAATGACGGAAGAAGACGCTCACCGGTTTATAGAAAAACAGGCCATGGACCGATGTGTTCCCAAGAAAGAGATAGCGGAGACCATAATCAGCAAGTATTCGTGAAAAAAAGTCACCCGTTACGGGTGACTTTTTTGTCATTTTCTTTTGAAATACTCGTAGAACAGGCAGGGTATCATTCCGTTATACAGCTTTTTGATCTTGTCCGCTTTTCTTCCGTAAAGCTTTTGGAATTCGGGGTGAGATGTAAGGATGTAAATCTGCCAGTTGTCAAGAGTGGAAAAATGCCTGCCCATTTTGCGGTAGAGACTATCTACTCCACCCGGGACGCTTATTCTTTCCCCGTAAGGGGGATTTGATACGATCGTACCTCTCCTGCCCATAGTGGTGATCGCAAGCGCGTCTTTTACAAAGACTTTAACGTTGTCTCCGACCCCCGCGTTCTGCACGCATAGTCCTGCTGTTTGAGTTGCGGAAGGATCAATGTCGGAGGCGTATGCTTCGAACGGGCTTCTTCTGACCAGAGATTCCGCTTCATCCCGTGCATGTCTCCATATCCTGCGGTCGATCTGAGGAAATGATTCGGATGAGAACCCGCGGTTTTTACCGGGAGCGGAGTTTGTCATTATCAAAGCGGCTTCTATAGCTATCGTTCCGGACCCGCAGAAAGGATCCCAGAACAGTACGTCTTCCCGCGGTCTGGATATCGTTGCGAGGGCGGCAGCCAGAGTTTCTCTCAGAGGAGCGGTAAACTGCTGAGGACGGTATCCCCTTTTGTGCAGAGGTGCCCCGGACGTTTCTATCATTACAGATACATTGTCCTTCAAAATGAAGAACTCGATTCTGTATTTCACGCCGGTCTCTTTGAACCATGATATCCCGTAAACCGATTCCAGCCGCTGTACGATTGCTTTTTTTATAATGCTCTGGCAGTCCGGAACGGAGAAAAGCGTACTTTTAATACTGTGTCCGGTTACGGGGAACGAATCATCTTTGGATATCCATTCTTCCCAAGGAATCCGTTTTACACCGTCAAAAAGCTCGGTGAAAGAAACAGCATTGAATTCGGAGAGCCTGATATAAAGGCGTTCGGCATATCTTGCAAAAATGTTGAAACGTGCAACGGCGTCAATATCGCCGCTGAAAGTCACTCTGCCGTCTATTGTTTCGATCTTCTTATATCCGAGCGCGGTGATCTCCTCGCCGAGCAGATGCTCGAGCCCGAAAAGACAGGTTGCTACAAATGTCAAAACAGCGCTTCCTTTCCAACCGGTTTCGCTTAAAAACATGAAACCGGTCAGGATTATTATACCAAAACAACTGCCGCAAAAAAACCCGTTTTCCTAAACAGTTCCTATTTTGGAAAATGCTTTTTTAAAATACTGCGGAAAGTTAAAAAAGGCAAAAAAGAATAAATATCCGTTTTTCGCCCTTTAGAATGCATATTAAACGATTATTTATTGCAAACAAGTTGAACATTAAAACATATTGTGGTATAATTCTTGCAGATTTTTTAATTCTTTTTACGGAGGGATTATTAATGAAAAAAATTATAGTCTTATTGCTCTGCGTAGCATTTATTCTTGTATGCTTTGCGGGCTGCGGAAATGCCGAGCCTGCCGGTGATAATACTGAGAAGAAAGTATATAAGATGGGCACAAACGCTGCATTTCCGCCTTATGAGTATAAGGAAGGCGAAAAATTCGTAGGCATCGATGTCGAAATCGCGACCGCGATAGCAGAAAAGCTCGGCGGTACTCTTGAAGTGGTCGACATGAACTTTGATTCCATCATTACTTCAGTGACGCAGAACGAAGTCGATTTCGGTATGGCGGGCATGACGGTAAGACCCGACAGAGAGGAATATGTTGACTTCTCCTCAAGCTATGCTACCGGTGTCCAGTGCGTAATAGTCAAGGCGGATTCGTCCATAGCTTCGATCGAGGATCTTGCGGGAAAGAAGATAGGTACTCAGCTCGGTACCACCGGGTTTATGTATGCTTCTGATGACTATGGAGAAGAAAACGTTATCGGATATGACAAAGGCGCTGATGCTGTCATCGCTCTGAAGGGCGGCGACGTCGACGCTGTCATCATTGACAATGAGCCGGCAAAGGTTTATGTTGAAGAAAACGCAGGGTTGACAATACTTGAGACCAAGTATGCGATCGAGGATTATGCTATAGCCGTAAACAAAGGCAATACCGAACTTCTCGACAAAATCAACAAGGCGCTTGAGGAACTGACTGCTGACGGCACAATAGACGCAATCATTGCAAAATACATCAAGGCGTAAAAACTGTTTTTGAATAATATGGTTTTTAACGGGGATTGCCGCTGCGTGCCGCAATCCCCGTTAAAGTATTCTTTTTTCATATCAGTTCAGGACTTTTGAAAGAATCTGGAGGTTTGGACCTTATGTCAAAGAAGAAGGTCATTATTATCGCAGCTGCGGCAGTTCTGCTTATCGCCGGGGTGCTGTTCGTTCTCTTTGTGTCTGTCGGCGGGAACAAAAAAAGCAGGGAGATTGCTGTCGAAGAGGCCGAGAATCTTATAAAAAGTACCTTTGATGCCGCTGCCGTTTCCAAACCTCTTGAGGCGATTTCGCAGAAATACAGTTTCAAGGTCAATTCCTTGGAATACGGGAACGAGAAAGACATTATTGCCGAGTGCGAGATCAGTTCTGTCAGAGTCGCGGAAGTGATAAGAAACAATTACAGCAGTTTCCTTTCTTCCGATGTGAAAAAACTTAACGGCCTGATGTACAAATCTGCGCTGGATTTCAAAATAGAGTTCGAAAAGAAGCTGACAGAACTGGTCGATACCGCAGAGGGCTTTTCGGAAACGAGAAACATCCGGATATATGATACCGAGGACAGAGGGCTGGTCGTATATACAGACGATGACCTGGTCGATACGGTTTACGGCGGAATCATAACCGTGATCGATGAGATAGGCGGTATTGAATCATATCAGACGGTCGAAGACGGGAAGACCGTGGAGAAGAAGATCGAGTCAACAAACGTAAAGAAAGGTCTTATTCAGGCGATCTCTCCAAGATACGATCCTACGGTGCCGGACACATCCAATGCGCTTGGCAGATGGTGGAATGGAGTCAAGAAGGATTTCGTAAACAACTTTATAATGTATGACAGATGGACGACCATCTTCAAGGGGCTGGCTGTTACCATTGAACTGACAGTACTGGCGCTGCTTATAGGAATTATTATCGGTTTCGCCGTTGCTTTTGTCAGATGCACTCATGACTGCCGGCCAAAGAACGGTCCTTTGATCTCTGTGCTCAACGCGGTTTCAAAAGTTTATCTGACCGTGATACGCGGAACGCCTGTTGTCGTCCAGATAATGATCATCTATTTTGTCATTTTCATGCCTCTGCGGGTTAACAAGTTTCTTTCAGCTGTTATTTGCTTCGGATTGAATTCCGGTGCATATGTCGCAGAGATCGTCAGAGGTGGGATCATGTCTGTCGACGCAGGTCAGAGCGAAGCCGGAAGGAGTCTTGGGTTCAGCTATGCGGCAACGATGACTTATATCATATTCCCGCAGGCGTTCAAGGCAGTTCTCCCTGCATTGGCAAATGAATTCGTAGTGCTTCTCAAAGAGACTTCCATCGCTTTCTATATCGGCCTTGGGGATCTTATGTATGCGGGGAATGCGATCAGGGCAGCGACTTACAGCCCGTTCATGCCGCTTGTGGCTGTTGCTCTCATCTATCTGGTTATGGTCGTCGGTCTCTCGAATCTTGTCGGAAGATTAGAAAAAAAGCTCAGGAGCAGTGACAGGTGATATGAGTACGGTTGAAAACAGGACGCAAAAGGGCGAAGTCATAATTAAGGTCACTGACCTCAAAAAAAGCTACAAGGAAACCATTCACGCTCTCCGCGGGGTGAGTCTGGAAGTCAAAAAAGGAGAGGTGGTTGTCATAATCGGTCCTTCCGGCAGCGGAAAGTCCACGATCCTGAGATCTCTGAACCTTCTGGAGATCCCCACTTCCGGGAAAATCTATTTTGAAGGGGAGGATATCACGAGCCACAAGGCGGATCTTAACAGAATCCGCCAGAAAATGGGCATGGTATTCCAGCAGTTCAACCTTTTTCCGCACATGACCGTTTTAAAGAATATGACGATCGCCCCGAGAAAACTGCTGAAACTGACCAAAGAGGAAGCCGAAACAAAGGCAATTAAACTTCTTGAAAAGGTCGGACTGGCCGACCGAGCCGACGCATATCCGAGTCAGCTTTCCGGGGGACAGAAGCAGAGAGTCGCAATAGTCAGAGCGCTTTGCATGGAGCCTGACGTTATGCTGTTTGACGAGCCGACGTCCGCGCTCGACCCGGAAATGGTGGGAGAGGTCCTGGAAGTTATGAAGAGACTTGCAAAGGACGGTATGACCATGGTCGTGGTAACGCACGAGATGGGGTTCGCACGGGAAGTCGCCGACAGAATAATCTTTATGAGCGACGGGCTCATTGTGGAAGAAGGAAGCCCGGAGGAAATTTTCGACAGGCCGAAAAACGACAGGACAAGGGAATTCTGCAGACGTGTCAGCAGCCAGTGATCACAAAACCAGGTGTCCTTTTCCGATAATTAATCAAGTCTTCAGGTCTCCGTCGTTTATGCCGGGTTCCCTGAAACTTGACAATAATGCGTAATAGTGGTAAGATAAAAATCCACGATAATTATCTGGATGAGGAAGAAAATGAGAAAAGAAGATATTAAGAGCGTTGCGGAAAAGTTTGATCTTCCCGGCAGGTTTGAGGCATGCGAAGAAATAACCGCCGGGAATATTAATACCACTTACAAGGTCGTATTTAAAGAAGAATCCGGAAAAGAAAACAGTTACGTTCTTCAGAGAATCAATACGGTAGCGTTCAAGGATCCGGTCGGACTTATGAACAATGTTCGTCTTGTAACTTCCTATATAGAGCAGGAGCTGTTGAGCCAGGGCGTGAAAGACACCAAGCGCAGAGTGCTCCACTTCATTCCGTCAATGTATGGAGATATTCTTTATGAGGAGAACGGGAATTACTGGAGAGTTGCTCATTTTATAGACAATGCTATCGCTTATGATCTGATAACCGACCCCCGCCAGTTATACGAGGCGGGCAGAGGGTTCGGAGAATTTCAGAGACTTCTTTCTGAATTTCCGGCGGAGAAGTTAACGGAAACCATCCCGAATTTCCATAACACGAAGAAGAGATTTGAAGCGTTTGAAGAATCGGTTAAAGAAGATCCCGTTGGAAGAGTCGGTTCCGTCCGTGAAGAAATCGAGTTTCTCATGGAAAGAAAAGAAAAGATGGGCAGAATCGTCGAACTCATAGAAGACGGGACTATTCCCCTGAGAGTGACCCATAACGACACCAAACTCAATAATGTTATGCTGGATAAAGACACCGGAAAGGCGGTATGTGTCATTGATCTTGACACTGTGATGCCCGGTACAGTCCTGTATGATTACGGCGATGCGATCAGATACGGCGCAAATACCGCGGCTGAGGATGAGGAGGATGTATCGCTTGTCGGACTGGATATGAATCTGTTTCGTCTGTTTACAGACGGCTTTGTGTCGGAGACCGCGTCCGTGCTTACTGATCCTGAGATCCAGTATCTTCCTTTCGGCGCATATGTTATGACTGCCGAACTGGTGCTGAGATTCCTTAAAGACTATATTGACGGCGACGTTTATTTTAGAGTCAAGAGACCGGGACACAATCTTATCAGGACAAGAGCTCAGAAAAAACTTCTGGAGAGCATAGAGACTCATTATGACGAGATGTGCGGATATGTACAGAATCTGATCGCCAAAAAAGACTGACAGCAATATCAAAAGACCCGTCCGGGAGCGGAAATGGTTCCGCCCGGACGGGTCTTTTCAATTTGACTGTTTCCGCCGCGGATATCAATACTGATACAGATCGGCGAACGGCTCAAGTTTATCAAGATTGAACATGGTATCTTCGATATCATTGCGATGATACCATTTGCCTCTGGTAAAGTCGGGGAAGAATACCGTGGCGCCAGAAAGAGCAATCGACTGCTCGCTCAAAGCGGTAATTGCCATATATGTTGCCGTGTCGTAAGTATCTATCGGAGGCCTGGTCTGGGTCCTGACGGATTCGAAAAACGCACTTAAAACAAGCCAGTCCATTCCACCGTGTCCGCCGTGGGCGGAATAATTCTCCCAGATCTTGTGCTTGTACTTCTCAACGTATTCTTCAGCATTGCCCCACATACCGTTCTGGGACCAAATGAAATCGTCGTGGACTTCATCCAGAAATACGCTGTAATTGTCTTCGCAATAAAATCCGTTGGTGCCTCTGATGGTAAAGCCCCTTGAATACGGGCGTGCCATGCTAGTATCCAGGGTAAGGACGACTGTCTGACCGCACTGGCACTTCAGGATCGTAGTGACTACATCTCCCTGATAGAAGTTCACGTTTGCAAGCGGCGTGTCCTTGTGCTCGCCGCGCATTACGAACTCATGAAGTCCTTTCGAACAGGAAGCGACGGAATTCAGGGTCATGATCCTGTTACCGTTATTGATGTCAAGGACCTTGGCGATCGGGCCGAATTCATGAGTCGGGTAATTCTCGCAGTTTCTGTTTATGTAATTACGGAGTCTGTAATGACGTTCTTCCTTGCCGTATGTTATCTCTCCTCTCAGGTCGTGGTGATAACCGCCTGCGCAATGGACAATCGTGCCGAAAAGCCCGCTGCGGACCATATTCAGGACAGACAGCTCTTCTCTGCCGTAACAGCAGTTTTCCAGAAGCATGCAGTGTTTGCCTGTTTCTTCGTATGTCCTGACGAGCTGCCAGCAGTCTTCAACGGAATAAGCGCCTCCGACTTCGGTGGCAGCCTGAAGTCCTGCTTTCATTGCAGCCATGGCTACTTCAAGATGCGATTCCCATGCGGATGAAATGACGACTGCTTTAAGGCCTGATACAGCGATCGCTTCCTTATAGTCCGTAAAAGCTGCCGGACGGGGATAACCGGCTTTCTCAACGATGTCTGCTGCTCTTTTTGCACGGTCTTCGTAAACGTCGCATACAGAGACTACTCTAATGTCACGCTCACACATTGGAAGGATTTCACTCTGAAGCAAACCTGTTCCGCGTCCGCCGAATCCGATGATCGCAATGTTGATGTAATTGTTCATTTTGGCTTTACCTCCGTAAAAATGGCTGAAAAACGTGAAAACGCACCGGTAAGCTGCTGCATGTGAGGCAGATAAATCCGAACGTTTTCTTGGATAATTATATCATATTGAAATCAGGCAAAACAAGAAAAATACAATCTTTTTTCTTGATAAGTTTTTATCCGTCCGGAAGATGCTCTTTGATGCGGACAGCTGGTAATTATATCTGGAATAAGTATTGTTTTGCCGTTATCTGATTTTTTTGATCATAGAATATTCGTTGAGCAGTTTTCCGTCTTTCAAACGGATGGCATCAGGTTTGATACCGGTTATTCTGAATCCGAATTTTTCATACATAGCCCTTGCGCGGGTGTTCCCTTCAATGAAATCAAGTTCTATCTGAATGATTTTTTCGTTTTTCTTTGCGATCTCAATCAGTTCCTGAAACATTCTGGTACCGATCCCCTGTCCCCAGTAATCACGCAGGACAGCGACAGCGACGCTCGCACGATGGCAGGTCTTTATGGACTTGCTCCATGAAATCTGGCAGACTCCGGCAATTATTCCGTCAATCTGGCAGACGAGCATTGCTTCGTTTTCCGAATTGTTGACCCTGTTAATAAGGGTTTTCTCGCCTTCAGCCGTATACTTGCCGCACTCTTCCGGGTATCTGAGCAGATAATCCGTTTCCCCGGCTGTAATTCGGAGATAATCGAGCATACCGGGAATGTCTTCATCATTCGGACATCTGATCAGTGCGCTTCTTCCATCCTTCAGCGTGAAATCTATTTCCTGAATAATCATTTGTTTTCCTTTCTCAATATGAAAACAAACCTCTTTTGCTTTCTGAAACAAAAGAGGTTTGTCTGGTGGCGGAGAAGGAGAGATTTGAACTCTCGCGCCGGTTACCCGGCCTACACCCTTAGCAGGGGCGCCTCTTCGGCCAACTTGAGTACTTCTCCAAAAACTCGTCTCGAGCCGTGAAGATTATAACATAGAGAAAAGGGTTTTTCAATAGAAATAATAAAAAACCCGCTTAAGCAGAACTTGAGATGACCTCTGAGTACGGTGAGACGGCCGGTATTAACAAATACAGAAAACATCCGCGGCAGCAGCCGGGTTAACAACCCGCGGCAGCAGCCGGGTTAACAATTCACTTGACTTTCTCAGAAAAAAGGTATAGACTATACGCGCGGGATATGGTTCACTTCCTTTATTTCCTTACAGAGAGGATGTCCTGTGGCTGAGAGACATCTGTGACGGGGATATGAATTACCACCTGCGTGGAAAAAATCATATTATTGGACTTGAAAGTTAAAAATACGGGTGGAACCGTGCAGTGTTGTCTGCACCCCGGAGCGAGATGTATGTCGCTCCTTTTTTGTTTTCGTCCGGAATGTGGGTTTCAATGGTTCGGACATGTGATTGCCTTGTGATCAATGCGGGGCGGCAGCCCGGTAAATAATAAATAATAATTATTGTAAGGATGATGGGAATGAAGATTGTTTTTTCAACCGGAGAAGTATTTGAAACGGAAAATGAACTAAGCGTTTACGATGCTGCCAGGGAACTGGGAATAGTGAGCAGGGCTCATATTGCTGCAGAAGTTGACGGTGAGCTTGTCGGAATGACGTATAAGCTCTCTTCAGACTGTGAAGTTAAGTTATTGACATTTGATGACGACGGCGGAAAACATGTGTTCAGACACACCGCTTCGCATATCCTTGCCCAGGCGGTCAAACGTTTGTATCCTCAGGTGAAGCTCACGATTGGACCTGCGATCGATACGGGCTTTTACTATGATTTTGACGCACCCAGCCATTTTTCCGCGGAGGATATCAGCGCTATCGAAAGCGAAATGTCCAAAATCGTAAAGGAAAACTATTTGATCGAAAGATTCACCCTTCCGAGGGACGAGGCGAAAAAGCTCATGCAGGAGCGCGGAGAGGATTACAAGCTCCTCCTTATCGACAGGATCCCTGAAGGCGAAGACATTTCTTTTTATCGTCAGGGAGAGTTCGTCGATCTTTGCGCCGGCCCTCATCTTTTTTCAACAGGTGCGGTAAAAGCGTTCAAACTGACACAGTGCACCGGCGCATACTGGGAGGGCAATTCGGACAATAAGATGCTGTGCAGGGTCTATGGAATAGCTTTTCCTGCCAAGGACCAGATGCGCGATTACCTGGCAAAGCTTGAGGAGGCAAGGAAAAACGACCACAATAAACTCGGGCGCGAGCTTGAGCTGTTTACCACGGTGGATATAATAGGTCAGGGGCTGCCTATCCTTCTTCCCAAGGGCGCAAGGATTGTCCAGACGCTTCAGCGCTGGATCGAGGACGAGGAACAGAAACGCGGTTACCTGCTCACGAAAACTCCCTTTATGGCAAAACGCGAGCTGTACAAGCTGTCAGGACACTGGGATCACTATCTTGACGGAATGTTCGTACTGGGAGATCCGGACGATTATTCAAAAGACTGCTTTGCGCTCAGGCCGATGACATGTCCGTTCCAGTATCAGGTTTTCCTTAACAGGCAGCGTTCATACAGAGATCTTCCCATGAGACTCGGAGAGACGTCGACTCTGTTCCGCAACGAAGACTCAGGGGAAATGCACGGCCTCATCAGGGTCCGTCAGTTCACCATATCTGAGGGCCATCTCATCCTTCGCCCGGATCAGCTCGAGGACGAATTCAGAGGCTGTCTTGAACTTGCAAAGTACTGCCTGACCACGGTCGGCCTTTATGACAAATGCACTTTCCGGTTTTCACAGTGGGATCCTAAAAACCGTGAGAAGTATATCGGTACCGAGGAAATGTGGGACGAGGCCCAGGGCGCGATGAAGAAGATCCTTGAGGATCTCGGCGTAAACTATTTCGTCGGGGTTGGGGAAGCAGCTTTCTACGGACCGAAACTTGATATCCAGTACAAGAATGTTTTCGGAAAAGAAGATACCCTTGTAACAATTCAGATAGACCAGATGCTTGCCGAGCAGTATGATATGTACTACATCGACGAAAACGGCCAGAAAGTTCGTCCGTATATTATCCACCGTACTTCGCTCGGATGTTACGAAAGAACTCTTGCGTATATGATCGAAGAGTTCGGCGGTGCTTTTCCGATGTGGCTGAGTCCGACTCAGGTCGAAGTGATCCCGGTAGGAAACGATTTCAACGATTATGCCAAAGAAGTTGCTGAAAAGCTTTCTGCGGTTGGGATCCGGGTACATCTTGACGCAAGGAATGAGAAGATCGGATATAAGGTTCGCGAGGCAACGATGCAGAAGATCCCCTATATGCTTGTCGTCGGTGAGAGGGAAAAGGAGAACGGCACAGTTTCCGTGCGCACCCGAAAAGGGCAGGACGAGGGGACGAAATCTGTCGGTGAATTCATATCCTATGCGCTTGAAGAAATCGCCAGCAAGAAGATAAAGTGATTCGTTCGGCAAAAAAAACATGAGCCGGTACGGAAAACGGAGATTTCTCCGTTTTCCGTACCGGCTTTTTTCTGTTTTAGGAGCTTATTCGGACTGGATCAGATAGTACATTGATCTGAAGTTCGTGCCGACTGTGAATGACAGCACGCCGTCTTTGTATTCTGAGGGAATGGCACCGACGTAAAATCCTTCTGAATTGACCGCCCATACCCTTAGGTCCGGACATTCTGTCCTGATCTTAATATCGGCATTGATGACTTCGATCATGATAGGAGGGTGACCGTAGTCTATCATTTTCTCGTCAAGGAACCGGGCATCCTGATTAAAGGCTCTTCCGACAGTGGTAAGCAGAATGTTCTTGGACGAAGAGATCTTTTCACCGTCCAGTGAACTCATTGCGACCACGGCAAAATCATTGCTGCATTTCACCGAAACGTCATTGAGCTCGGTCTCGCCGTTTTTCGCCAGGAAACCGTAAACGCACTTGGTGAGCTCGGTATCGACAGTGCCGAGATTCTTTTTCCAGCTCCTGTAGAGCTGTCCGTTGTCTGATCTGACCTCGCCGACTTCTTCAGGAACAAGTATCTCGTTTTCGCTGACAGTACGGTCGGTGTCACTGATGGCGCTGCCGTCTCCGAGATCAACCACGATACGTGAAAGCTCACTTGATGCCGTAAACGCCGGACCGGGGGACGAGATAAGGTCGTTGATCTTGACGGCTATCTTTTTTGACGCGGGAGCTACGTCGCCTCGTCTCGTGATCAGGGCTGCATGATAGAACAGTCCGAACTTCGCGGGATCGTTCCATGTGGAGAAGATCCCTTCTCTGTATGAAACGCCTCCGATAGTCTGGGAGGAACCCTCTTTTCCGAGCATTTTCATGTTTTCAAGTCTTGTTCCGTATGCGTATGTGTGTATGGCAAATCCGGAATAACCCTGAAGCGCGCCGACGGATGCGAAGAATATCGGAGCTTCCGCTCTGAAACTGTTTGGCCAGGGCATATCCCACTCGGAAATAAACATTGGCATGTCATCGACATGAGACTTGGGGAAAATACCGCTTCCGTTGTCATAAAGCTGGGTTATGCCCTTGTTCATGCATGCCTTGTCGAATTCTCCCCAGTGCCAGTCATAGACATAATGATGGTTGTCGATATAATCCGTTTCTTTCGAAGTCAATGTGCAGGCGCCAAAAAGCTGCCAGTTCGTTCCGGTGACGGGAATCTTAATGCCCAGTTCGCGGATATATCCAATCATCTCATTGAAATAGCTGTTCTGGACTTCGATCTTATAATCCAGAAGAGGCCCCGTGATCTTTTCGTTAAGATCGCAGCCTTCAGCGTCGTATTCGATTCCTTTGCTGTCGAGCCAGGCTCTGAAGTTCTTTCTGAACTCGGTTGCGTAGGGTTCCGTTTCTATAGGATACCAGGAGAAGAGATCGCACTCATTGACGAGCTCCGCCATCACGAACACGGGATCGTCCTTGTAAGCCAGGCCTGTATAGGGATTGACGTGAGACCATAGCATCGAGAACATTTCCTTCTGGAGTTCGATCATCCTGCGGTTGTACATGCAGTAGGGCTTGGCAGCGTCTTTCAGCCCGATCGCGTTTTCAATTCCGTCGCTGTTCTTGAATTTCCTGTATGTAAAGGAATCCATGTAACAATAGATGCCTTCCTGCTTGAGACAGTAGATATAATAGTCGAGCCTGTCCAGACTGACGGGATCGAGTACGCGGGTCGTATCTATTCTCGGCCCTTTGGTGAATGAGTAGATGTTCGGAGTGTCCCACTCAGCGTCGATCTGATGGAAACGGACGAGATTTATCCCGAACTTTGCAAGTCTTCTCGCAGACTTTTCAGCATAATCTCGGTCCGGGAAATTTGCTCCTCCGTTCAGATTGGTTCCCCAGAACCTTGCGACCGTTCCGTCTTCGAATTCGAAATGGTCGCCGTTTGCACGAAGAAACCCGTGCTTTCCAGCGGGACGTTCATCTTTGAAAACGAAGCGCAGATCTATGGGCGCATCGTCCGGATAAGCCGGAAATGGTATGTAATCTGCCATTTTTTAACCTCTTTCGCTTATTATTCATATGATTTTTATTCCGAGTATAGAACAAAGGTCCCTGATCTCGGAGGTGCGGTCTCCGTAAACGATAAAATAATGCTGACATGCGACTTTGTCCGCAAAGTCCTCAACATCATCAAGAAGGATCTCCAGCCCCGGAAGCTGAGGCGCGGGCTGTGTCCATCCGCACTCCTCCCATTTCCTGGGCGTAACTCCTGTTCCGGTGACCATGTGGAGATAATAACCGCCGTCTGCGTAAGCGAGCCTGCACATGGTCAGTTTGCCGGTCTTGACTTTCGAAACGTTCAGTATACCTTCAGAAAGCTCTCCGAAAGCGGCGGGCATAACCGTGATTTCGCCTTCGGTTATCTCTGCGGGAACGAAATCCGGAACACCGGCAAGAACTCTGTCCTCAAAGAACTCGTAAAACTCGAGATATGCTCCGCACTGCCCTGTCAGATGGCGCAGCATGAGCTGGGTGATCTCTCCCAGAGAATCATTTTCCGGTACGGTAGACAGGCCGTCTATGTTCGAAAGAAGCATAAATATCGGTGCGGGGGGATAACCCAGAAGTTTTTTCATACCGTCAACGTCTTTGAGAGAAATGGCTTCGTATCCCCGCTCGCGGCATATGTCCCTGACAGCAATATAATACCCGGCGGCACGCATAAGAGAATCGCGATTCGGTTCCTTGAGGAATTTCCATCCGGACATGTATTTGTCGATGATCGCGTTCTTTTCATCATCTGAAACTTTTTCGTAACGCTGAGCGACTTCAAGCATTTCGAAGGATTCTATTTCCGGGCCGATGACTTTTTTCAGTGATGATCCGTCGAAGAGCGTTCCATACAGATTCATATCCCTGTAACCCATCATGCCCGCCCTGGCGTGACGAAGTTCGGAGGCAGCGATCGCCGCGCGGCAGTACTGGCTTACTTTCTTTGCTCCGCTTTGGTTTCCGACGATATCATATACATATTTGAATTTATAACCCAGATCGGAAAGGACCTTTCTGAGAGCGGTCGTTCCCGCCTGATCCGCGGTGGTGACCAGCCGTCCGTCGTCTTCATACCATCCGCAAAGGCCCCACAGAACTATCGGAAGATGCCGATAGTGTTCCGCGACTTTTATAACCGCATGAGTGGGGATCCAGCCTGCTATGCAAAGGATGAGAGCCTCGAATTTTTCCGCGGAGAGCTCGCTTACCGCACGCTTGACATCATTTTCCTCGTAATCGTCTGACACGGGGAAGACTTTTACGAGATCGAGCCCCTCTCTTTCCAGTTCGGAAACAGCATCAGAGCATTTTTTAACTATGACGTCCACCGGGGTGTTGACTTCTCCGAACCCCACAAAACCAATTTTCTTCACTCCCATAAACCGCCTTTCCAATTATTTAATCTGTTGTCTATCGTGTTGAACCTTGATATGGCTTCGCTGTAATCTGCCCCGCTCGGGACGTACACTTTATCCGTGGCTACGATATCCCTGACTGCCGAGTCTATGCTTTCAAGCGCGCCTATTCCGACTCCGGCCAGAATGGCGGAACCGAGGCAGGCCGTCTCCGTGTTTTTCAGCGTGACGAGATTCTTACCGGTGACATCAGCTTTGATCTGACACCAGAGAGGACTCATTGCACCGCCTCCCATCGTCTTGATCGTCTCATACGTGCCGCCGAGATAGTCAAGGTTGTTTTTCAGCATGAATGCGACAGCTTCAAGGATGCTTCTTGCAAAGTGTCCTACTGAATGTCCCAGAGTCATTCCGAAAAACACTCCCTGAGCGGAAGGATTGTAGAACGGAATGGTAGATCCGCACAGATATGGAAGCATTGTAAGTCCTTCGCTTCCGGGCGGAACTGCCTTTGCCAGTTCGTCAAGCTCTTTAAATGATTTTTCCGGGCAGAAAGTGTTCCTGAACCATTTCAGCGCCATACCTGCGGTCGGTGACCATAACAGGAGACAGTATTTCCCTTTGACAGCGTGATAGTGGCAAGGGATTTTTGAGTTCGGATCAAATTCAGGTACGCTTCCGCTCACGGCACATATGGCCATAGTCGTACCGGTCATTTCGCTTGCTTCGCCTTCGCCGATTATTCCTGCGCCTATCGCCCCGGAGATCTGGTCAAGAGCTCCACCTGCAACAGCTATGCCGTCTTTAGTGGCCCCGATTATCTCTCCTGAACCGACCAGCTCCGGAAGCTGATCGCGGGTTATTCCTATAAAGGACAGCATTTCGTCCCACCATTCTCCGGAATTGATGTCGAAATAGATCGTGGAGGACTGCATTGTGCGCTCGGATGAGAAACGGCCGGTCAGACGGTAAATGAGATAATCCTCCAGCATGAAGATCTTCCCGATCCTTGAAAAGACCTCCGGCTCGTGACGTTTAATCCATAAGAGTTTTGAGGCGGGCCACCCGGCGGTTATCTCCGGCTGCCCCGTGATTTCATAGACTCTTTTCCTTGTGAATGCCTTTTCGATCTCTCCGGCCTCGGCTTCAGCCCTGTTGTCGAGCCAGACGATGGCCCTCCTCAGCGGATTTCCGGCATCATCGGTCACTATCATCGTTTCTCCCTGCGTGTCGATGGAGAGAGCGTCAATTTTTTCGACCTTGCCGCTGATCTTCTCAACGGCATTCATGCAGATCTCATAGTATTTTTCGGGTTCGAATTCTATCAGATCTCCCTCGGTGATCAGGGAATAGTCGGCAGTATGCGTTGCGAGAATGTTTCCGGAAGAATCAAAGGCGCATGCCTTCAGCGAAGTCGTTCCGACATCGATGCCCAGCAGTGTCAAATCAACCACTCCTTTGTCCGGCAGGACGGTCCGGTCTGCCTTGTTAAAGATGATAATCGCTGATCTGACAATATTCTAGCACACGGAAAAATAATAGTCAATGACGCGGGAGGGACGGGATGGGACTCCTGGAGACGCTTTTTTCTGCTTTTCCGGGCGATTTTCAGAGATCGTTTCAGGCTTTCAAAGCAGAAATGAAAGGCGGATATGACTTTTTTCAATATACCTTCGGGAAAGTGATATGATGCACTTGCAATAAACCTGCCTTTAAGATATAATATAAAATACTGTATTTTGGGTCTTTGGATCCTGTACGGTATCTGGCATATGTAAATCAATACTTTCGAGAGGTAGATAGAATGGACAAAGTGTTAACCGCGAATATCAAAAATATTGCTCTGCTTGGACATGGAGGATGCGGTAAGACGACGCTTGCCGAATCGATGCTTTTTGCCGCCAAGGACATTGACCGTATGGGAAAGGTCGGCGACGGCAACACCGTTTGCGACTTTGATCCGGAAGAAGTCAAACGCGGTTTTTCGATATCGACATCCGTTGCATCCACTATGTGGAAGTCAAAAAGGATCAATATTCTTGACACCCCCGGGTATCTTGACTTTATCGGACAGGTCTGCGAGGGACTGAGCGCAGCCGATGCCGCAGTTATAGTAGTTGATTGCCGTGCTGGTCTTGAGGTCGGAACCGAGATTGCCTGGGACAATGCCAATTCCGCAGGGGTCCCGCGCGCATTCTTCATAAACAAATGCGATGACGCCGAAGCTCATTTCGGACGCACATTTGAAGAACTCAGAGACAAATTCGGAAGCAATCTCTGCCCGATCTTTGTCCCGGTCAACGAAGACAAGAGCAATCTCGTGTTCGTGAATCTTGTCGAAATGGTCGCGTATACTTACGACAAGAGCGGAGTACGCAAAGAAGTTCCCATGACTGATGAGTACAAGTCGGTAGCTGAGGAATACAGAGCTCCTCTGTTCGAAGCGATCGCGCAGACCAGCGATGAACTTATGGAAAAGTTCTTTGCTGACGAGGAGATAACCAAGGAAGAAGCGGTCGCCGCTCTTAACGTCGGTATCGTTGACGGATCAATAGTGCCTGTCTACTGCGGTTCCGCCGCTAATATGTGGGGCGTTTACAATCTTCTTGACGCGGTTGCGGACTCCTTCCCGTCGTTTGCCGACACGGGCAAGGTCAAGATCGTTGATGGCGATGAGATCAAGGAAGCGCCTATCGATGCGGACGGAGCATGCTCGCTGTTCGTGTTCAAGACTGTTGCCGATCAGTTCGGTAAGCTGACAGTATTCAAGGTCATGTCCGGAAGCGTTAAGAAGGATACGGCATTTAAGAACAGCAATACCGGTTCGGATGAAAAATTCTCACACATTTATATTCTTCGCGGCAAGAAGCAGATCGAAGTCGATGAACTGTCATGCGGCGATATCGGAATGACATCCAAGCTTTCGAACACCGGAACCTGCGATACTCTTTCCGTCGGCGGGAACGTGACATACGCAAGGATCAAATATCCCAAGCCCTATATGTGCAGAGCTATCTCAGCCGGAACAAAGGGAGATGAGGACAAGATCTCGGGCGGTATTTCCAGGCTTCTTGATGAGGATCTTACTCTCAAGTTTGAAAACAATCCTGAGACGAAGCAGATGCTTCTCTACGGAATGAGCGATATCCATATCGATGTGGTCGTTTCCAAACTCAAAAACAGATACGGCGTCAGCGTGAATCTTTCTGAGCCGAGGATAGCTTACAGAGAGACGATCAAAGGCCGCGTCCAGGTTGAAGGGAAGCACAAGAAGCAGTCCGGCGGAAGCGGACAGTACGGACATGTCAAGATGACATTCTCTCACGGTGAGGATGAGGGGCTGACATTCACACAGAGCGTCGTCGGAGGAAATGTCCCCAAGGGTTATTATCCCGCTGTTGAAAAGGGTCTTCTTGAAGCGATGCAGAAGGGCGTTCTTGCGGGATACCCTGTTGTAAATCTTGCGGCTGATCTGTTCGACGGATCATATCATCCCGTGGAGTCCAACGAAATCTCCTTCAAACTCGCGGCAAGGCTTGCATACAAAGAGGGCCTTCCGAAAGCCAATCCGATCCTACTGGAGCCGATCGTAGATCTTAAGGTGAATGTTCCCGACGGACTTGTCGGCGACGTTATGGGCGATCTCAACAAGAGACGCGGCAGAGTCGGCGGAATGAATCCGGATCCCGAAAGAAGCGGATACACCATAGTCGAAGCAGAAGTGCCGAAGGCGGAGATGTCCGACTACACGATCACTTTGAGAGCAATGACTCAGGGCAGAGGCAAGTTTGACTTTGAGTTTGTCCGTTACGAGGAAGTGCCGGGCAATATAGCGCAGAAGATCATAGCTGAATCAAAGAACGACGAAGACGACGAATAAACCGTCAGCCGGTCTGTATTAGACTGTATTCCCCCCGGCGTAGAACACTGAATGTTTGATGGACCTACGTTCGGGGGGATTCCGGTTTTTCAGGGGGATCTTGCAAATGTCAGGAAAAAGGCCGAAGTCGGGGTCAGTTGAATCCGGGCGATCCCGCGGGACCGTCAGTGCGTCGATCGTCTGCTTTGCGGTCATGCTGGCTGCAGCAGTCATTTCCAGACTGTGCGGCTATTATCAGAATCTGGCTTCCACGGATGTGCTCTTAATGTATACGGCCGTCCCGGTCCTGCTTTATTATGCTTCTGGTCTGTTTGACATCATCGTTCTGTTCGTGGGTTACGGGGCAGTCACGTTCTTCGTGTCTGCGCGCGGACCGGGAAGATCCGTTCCGGCAATTGCCGCCGCAGCGGCGGCTACGGCTGCAAACTATGTCATCGTTTTAATACTCAATTATGCGGAATACGGTAGCAGCATAAACTATTGGGCTCTTTTGAAGTATTTGGGTTACAACTGTCTGAGCGAACTGGCCAGACTTGCGATCATCGTCGCTGCCGCGGCGCTGATCCGTCATATTTATCTTAAAAAGGACAGTTCTTGTCTCAAATCAAAACCGACGCTGCTTCCTTTCAGAAGCGTATATTCCAGATGTTCGCTTTTTGCAGCCGCCATTACTCTTGCCGGAAGGGCGGTCGTGGAACTGACGGGAGAGATACTTCCATATATTGATGAGGTGGGATATCTATCTCAGGAGGATGTAATGACGGTGATCATAACATACCTTATGATGATTCTCACTTGTCTCGCAGGTTATTTGGTCTCGTATCTGGTACAGTCAATACTTTTCAGGCGGTTTAGCGCAGTTATCCCGGCGTGGAATAATTAACAGGAAATATTTAATATAACAAGGAGCAATAAAAATGCAGGAACGAAGGACAGAAACGATTGCCAAGAACATGACTCTTAATTATATGGTGACGACACCGGACGGCTTCGACCGTGAGAAGGAAAAACTTCCTCTTATAGTATTCCTTCACGGCGCCGGAGAAAGAGGCACCAAAATCGATGAGATGATGTGCCACTCCATACCGAAGATATTTGCGAGCGGTCACGCTGCCGTATGTCCGGAACTCAGGGTAGTGACTCTGTGTCCGCAGTGTCCGAATGATATGATCTGGGACCCGTTGCTTCTCTGGGTCATCGATATAATCGACAAGGTCATCAAGGAATACAACATCGATGAGGACAGGGTCAGCCTGACAGGTCTTTCCATGGGAGGATTCGGTTCAGTGCAGCTTGCAGCGCTCTGCCCCGAGAAATTCTCCGCGCTTGCAGTCGTTTGCGGCGGAGGAATGGAGTGGAGAGCAAAGCGTCTCGTAAAAATGCCGGTAAGGATATATCACGGGCTTGAGGACAGCGCTGTCCCTGTCGAAAGATCCAAGTCTCTGGCGGAAGCTTTCCGCAGTGTAGGCAATGAACCGGAGGTCTTCCTTTACGAGGGAGTGGACCACGACGTTTGGAATATCGCATATGAAAAGACAGACTGCATAGAGTGGCTTGCGTCGAAAGTCAGAAGCAAATAACATACACGGGATATCCGCTTCCGCCGGCATCCGGCGGAAGCATTTTTTGTATCCCAAAACCACGCGTTAGACGCGTGGTTCGGTAACAATTATATAGTTGAGAATGACAAAAAAACTCCTTTGTTGTAAAATTCAAGTGCGGTCTGCCAGCTGCACAAAAAATACAACAAAGGAGGACGATAA
>JAGDBK010000065.1 GCA_017959065.1 Clostridia bacterium
CAACCAGAAGACCGACTACACTAAAGTGCTTGACGGCGCATATGTTGACGATTTCAACCATATCATTCATATCAACGAAGAGACTTCTGATGTTCCTTACAACTCATACTTCCCGGATGTACAGATCACCGGTACATTCACTAACAACGGAACGATCAAAGTTAGATACGGTATCGGCCAGAACGGCGCAGACAGAGTTCTGACCCTCAATCTTACTCCCAACGCAGCTGCTGGCAACTTTGTCAACAACGGCGAGATCATCCTTCCCGCAAGAGCTCAGATGAATGTCAACACATTCACCAACAACGGTTACATCGAAGTTACTCACGGTGTTCATGTTTCCAACGTTGCATCCCAGTTTAATGTAACTGCTCCCAAGGGATTCATCAACAACGGCGAGATCAAGACCGAGCACGGAACCATTACGATTGGTACTGCTGCAATAAAAACTGATCTTATCAACAACGCCAAGATTAACTTCTCCGGCACGATCACTGTTAACGGCGTTCTCAAGAACGAAGCTACCGGTGAAATGGTCGGTACCTACGCAACCTACGCAAACGAGATCACCGGCGCTGCAATCGCTTGCAACCCGACTCTTACTCTCAACCAGCTTTACGATGCAAAGAACAACATTACTTCCAACTACAACAAGGGCCTTCTGAGCATCACCACAAGAATGGAAGAGGCTGCAGGCAAAGTAACTGCGTTCACATTCTACGGCGAATTCAAGAACTACGCAACCGTTAAACTCGAAGGTAACAGATTCTCCGTCGAGCAGAAGGGTATGCTTATCAACTATGCAGGCGCAGACTTCACTTACCTCTCCTACACTCCTTGGACCAACACCGATGGTAGTTCCACATACAATGTACAGAAGTACTGGCAGGCTCACGCATACATCGAAGTCGAAGGCGAAAGCAGCCAGCCCGCTCCTATCGCAGTAGGCATTCAGAACTACGGCGACATGTACATGGACGGCTACTATATGACCAACTTCGGTAAGACCCAGAACTACGGCAATATGACTCTTGCATTCAGATATGCTGGTTTCGGCGACGAAATGGGCCTTGAATACAAGGAGTTCGACGAAGTAAGGCACATCACCGCTGACGGTCGTTTCTACAACTATGAAGGCGCAGTCCTTAACATCGGCGCAGGCCGTGTAAACTTCACATATCTGAAGAATGACGGTGAGTTCAATCTTCTCAACGAGTCTATCGTTGTCGTCGGCGAAGGCACTGACGGTGACAAGTGGCTGTCATGGAACTTCTACGGTCCGAACACCGATGACGTTTACTACGATGGTACTTTCACCAACGGCGTAAAGACACAGTCTGTCGATGATTATGTCATCGATTCCAAGGGCGTTATCAACCTTCTGAGCGGCGCTAAGCTTTACAACTTCGATACCATCAACGTTAACGGCGAGATGAACATCAATGCCGGCGGTATCGTAGTCAACTTCGACAACTTCAATCTTGCAAAGAATGCTACCCTCGTAAACGAAGGTACATTCAAGAACGGTGATCCGAGCTTCAAGATCCGCAGAGACAATGTTGCTGCAAACATGGAATACCTTGTAGAGATCTACGGCCAGTTCATCAACAAGAACACTCTGTTCAATAACGCTGGTTCTACCATCCGCATCGAGAAGACCGGTAAGCTCGACAATACCGAAGGATTCATCCAGAACCTTGGCATGATCATCAACGTCGGCGAGTTCATCTCCACCGTTGAGGGCATTGACAACCAGTTCGCAATCCACGGTTACGAAGTAGAGTACACCAACAAGGCTTCTGAGTGCACATGTGACGAGCATACTGCTGCTCCTGCTGATGATACCAAGGCTCCCGAGACCAAAGCTCCCGAGACCAAAGCTCCCGAGACCAAGGCTCCCGATACCAAGAAACCCGCTGAAACCGAGAAGCCCAACAAGACTCCTGCAGCACAGACTTCTGACGTTGCAGTCGCTGGTTTCGCTGTAATCGCAACACTTGCCCTTGCCGGTGTAGTAGTTGCAAAGAAAGTTAGATAATCTGTATCACAGATAAGTTTTAACTAACCGACATTCCGGGGGAAGATTCGGAAACGAATCTTCCCCCGATGTTTTTCTATTTCAATAATATTTGTCATATTATCTGATTGTCTGTGCTATTCCTAACTGCGATATTTTTTATGTATGAATTTCCGGATTTGATTAGATAACTGATCATCAGTAAATCACAGTCATCAGAAGACAAACGGTCGGGGCAAATGCACTAGTGCGTGTGTCCTGCTTTTTCATTTTGCTTGGAGCAGATCAGATATGCGGAGTTTTCACTCAATAACCGCTTGTTTTCACTCTTTGGAGCATTTGATCGATCCATGTCTTTTTTTCTTTCTCCTGTCAGGCGATAAAAACTCTAAAAACGCGTATTTGTTTTTTCATCAATTTTTGATATACTTCTAATAAAATGGAGCCCGATCCTTAACAGCTGGTTTATGGAGAGATACAAATGAACAATATCGGAACCAAAATCAAAGAACTGCGAAAGCGCGCCGACCTGACCCAGGAACAGCTCGCGGACATTTTGGCGTTTCAAATCAGACTGTCAGTAAATGGGAATGAGGAACGACTGTCCCGGATATGTCGATGATCGCACCGATAGTGAGATTTTTCAAGATATCCGCGGACGAACTTTTCGGACTGTCCGAATCCGAGAGCGATGAAAGAAAACGCAATCTGCGCAATCGCTGGGAAAGCACGTGGGACACAGGAGATATCTCTTTAAGGTATTCTGTCGCGAAAGAAGCGAACGCCGAGTTCCCCGGCAATCATGAATTTCTTATCTGGCTCGCCGATGGCGAAATGTCCTTTGCTGATTATCATCACAAAGAACATTCAGAAGAATGGACGTCACTTTATGAAAGTTCTGTCCGGCACTATGAAACGCTGATAGAAAGTTGTTCTGATGAAGCGCTTAAAAACGACGCTCTGAACGGAATAGTGAAGTGCCTCCGGGGGCTTGACAGGAATGATGAAGCGGTCAAATATGCCAAAATGCACCCTACACCGGAAGAACTTCTTAAATGGTGTCTGAAAGGTGAAGAGGCGGAGATAAACATTCAGAATCTCGTGATGAATGATCTTTTCAAACTTGTTTTCGATCTGGAATGGAGGAAAATGGATCTCAACTGTCTGAAAGCTTCGGAAAAAATCATCAAAACAGTGATCGATGACGGGAATTATCTGTGGTACCATTCCTGGCTGATGACCAACTGCATCTGGCAGGCGCACTGCTATACGGCACAGGGACAGTTCGGTGAAGCGGTGGAATACCTGAGAAGATCCGTATTATCACGCTGTCAGATCCGATGAGATACACGCTGTACCAAAGGGCACTGCGCTGCCGTACACATGCGCGATTCTGAACAAAGTCACCTATGCGCCGGACGGGATATGCAGGAGCGGAATGACAACATACACTCAGGATTTTAAAGAATATCTGTCTCGCGACTGGTTTGATCCGCTTCGCGACCGCAAAGATTTCAGGGAACTGCTTGCTCTGAGAATATCGCGAAGACCTGACGAATATAAGACTGATGCGGGTGTCTGATCACCGGCCCGCATCATTGCAGCAAATTAATAATTCAGATCGTTTTACGATCAGTTCGTATCTGACTCTCATAACTGGCCGGGAATGACATCTGCTTTACGGCATGTGTCTTTAGTCCGGCTTTTTTCTTTTTTATTTGTCATTCAGGCAGATGTTTCAGAGAAAAAATATACGTAAAAAATCTTAATTCAAGAGTAAATATTGTCATCTTTCTATTGCTTTTTTACTTTTTTTATTTTATACTATGCATAAGTGGATAAATGTGGTGCATTTTGGTGTAATTACCCACAAAAATGATGAAATGAGGTGAGGATCGTGAGCGGAACACTTGTCGGGCACTATTCGTTCCAGGTAGACGACAAGAACAGACTGTTCATCCCTGTTAAACACAGGGAACATCTGGGCGATTCTTTCATGATCACTCACCTGTACGATAACTGTATTTCCGTTTACTCAATGGATGAGTGGGAAAAACTCACTCAGAAGATAAGCTCATTGCCGCAGATCCAGACAAGAGATATTATCAGATTTCTGTTCTCCAGCGCGGTTGAGGTCCAGACTGACAAGCAGGGAAGGATCCTGCTTCCTGCAGAACTCATAGAATATGCCGAGATAAAGAAGACAGCAGTAATCGTCGGCGTCGGAAATCATGTCGAGATCTGGTCCGACAAGAACTGGGAAGCAAAGAAAGAGGAACTTACGTCTGCCAATCTTCTTGACATGCTTAAGGAACTGGGATTCTGAAATGAATAATGATCTTCCGGGATCCTTCAACCATGTTCCGGTCATGCTCGGGGAGTGCATCGATGCTCTCGGCGTAGATTCAAGACCTGACGGAGTCTTCATAGACTGCACTGCCGGCGGCGGAGGTCATTCCTTTGAAATAGCCAGAAGACTGAAAGGCGGAAGGCTTATCTCGATCGACAGGGATCCGGACGCGGTAAGAGCGGTTTCCGACAGATTGGCATGTTTCGGCAGTACCGTGACCGTGGTCCACGAAAACTTTGTGAATCTGCCAGCGGTCATGCGTGACCTTAACATCGCGAGGGCCGACGGGATACTGATGGATCTCGGCGTGTCCTCGTATCAGCTCGATTCGGCGGAGCGCGGCTTTTCCTACATGAAGGACGCCTTTCTTGACATGAGGATGGACAGAAGCACCGGCATCAGTGCTTACGATGTGATAAACGGATATCCGGAGGAGGATCTCGCAAGGATCTTCTATGAATACGGTGAGGAAAGATACGCTTCAAAGATAGCTTCTCTGATCGCAGATGCAAGAAGCAGAAAAAAGATAGAGACAACTTCGGAACTGTCTGATATCGTATGTTCCGCCTATCCCAAAGGGTACAAAGAGGGACATCCCGCGAAACGCGTGTTTCAGGCAGTGAGGATAGAGGTCAACGGAGAGCTGGATATCCTTCAGGATTCTGTCAGAAACGCGGTGAACGCTCTGAACACAGGCGGAGTGATAGCAGTCATAACGTTCCACTCCCTTGAGGACCGCATCGTGAAAAAGACTTTTGCGGAACTTGCCAAAGGATGCACCTGCCCTCCCGATTTTCCCGTCTGCGTATGCGGGAAGAAGCCGGTAATTGACCTTACGAACAGAAAGCCTGTTCTTCCGTCTATGAATGAACAGGAAACAAACCCGAGATCAAAAAGCGCAAAGCTCAGAAGCGCAATAAAGATATGATGATTATTTCCCGGAAAAAGTATGTTCTTGTTTGCTGCAGCGTATAGGCGAAAAAGCATGTATTGTTTTCCGGGAAATAATCGATCACATCCGTTCTGGGAATACACTTGGAAAGGAAAGAGGCAAAGATGGATAACCGCAGACAGACCAACAGCACACAGAGCGGCACCCGTCAGTATGTACGGCAGAACAGTACTGCCGGAGTAAATCCTCTTTGCGACAGATTGCGCGCTCAGTACAGCGGACGTGTCGGGGCAGCGATCAACCGCAGCGAAATCAGAAAAGCGGAACTGCAGCGTGAAGCGGCGCGAAACGGCTGGGACCGTGTCAGAAGACCGGCTCCGACATACAAGGTCAGAAGCGCGCTTCGTACATATGATCCCGACGAGATCACGGAAACAGCTGAGAGAACCGCAGGTCCGGTACTTTCCGGACTGGATGGCGATATGAAGATATATCAGCCCAAATCCTCCAGACCCGAAAGGGAACTGGCATATGCCTCAGCATCCGGACCGGAAGCGGGTCCGGAACCTCAGCGGTCACTTGGGAACGTAATGACGGATTCAGTCACCGTTAAGGGCAGAGGCGTCGGGACCCGGACACAGGGGGGATCTGACAGAGGGTTTCTTGCCAACATAGGCGATATTCTCGTTGGAAGAAATCTGGCCAGAAGCGATGAGAAAAAGGTCAAGAAGAACGATTTCCCGGTCGGAGCCATAGTAGCAATCGTTATCGTGGCGCTGCTGTTCATGATAGTGGTCTACTGTTCGATGCAGAAGTTCATGATCGAATCTGAAATAGCGGGACTGGAAAATCAGGTTTCCGAGCTTTCCAACGTGGAGAAAGATCTCAAGTTCGAACTTGAGATGAGAGAGGATCTCCGGGACATAGAAAAATATGCCGTCGAGAAGATCGGCATGGTAAAGAAGGAAAACGTACAGACAAAGTACGTCAATACGGTTAGCGAAGAGAAGAGCAGAGTTATATCGGATGAGAAAGAAGGACCCGATTCTGTTCCGGCCATACTCAGTATATTCGGGAGTTTTATCGAATACATAGACTGAGCGGTTGATCGATTGTTATATTAGTGCAGTGCAGTTGCTAGCGGGGCAGACAGAGAGACTATTTTTCCTGTCTGCCCGACTGTGTTATAAAGCATATTATTAGGTTTATCGAACATGGGAGGATAGCTTTGATTAGACCTGGAATAGAAGTAGTTAAAAGAGCCACGGTCATAGTTGTGATCTTCCTGATTTTTCTGGCAATCCTGGTCCTGAATCTGTTCAGAATGCAGATAGTTCAGCACGACTACTATCTGAAAAAGGTCACAGATCAGATAACGGTCGAAGGCGAGATGTCCGCAGAGCGCGGAGAGATCTTTGACAGGAACGGGAATCTGCTGGTAACCAATGTGAAGGTATACAGGGTCTTCATCTCGCCAAATGATATAAGGGAAGCGCAGAACAGCACCAGCGAGAAAAAGATCGCAAACCGCGAAAGGTATGCCAAGGAGTACTACGGCAGCAGTTATTCCACGCTGACAGAGGCGCAGATGGTCTCACACGCCCTTTCAAGATATCTCGGGGTGAAATATGAAGATATCATGGAAAAGGCCGACAAGCCCAACAGGTATGATGAGACAATTAAAAAGCAGGTAGACGCCGAGACGGCAGACGCAATAAGATCCTTTATAGCTGGGTACGACCTCGGTTCGGAGATATATCTCGAAGAGGGTTCAAAAAGATATTACTGCTACGGCAGTCTGGCGGCAAATACGCTGGGATTCGTTAACGCATACGGCGACGGCGTCCTCGGGCTTGAGAGCCAGTACAACAGCGAGCTGAAGGGGACGGCCGGCAGATACATATACGCCAAAGATGCTCACAGTCAGGATATGCCTTTTGAATACAAGACGTTCGTCGAGCCGGTGAACGGAAACGATCTGTATCTAACCATCGATACAAGGATACAACTCGAACTGGAGAATCAGCTCAAGGCGGCATATGATCTGTCCAGTCCGGCGAAAGGCGTTTGCGGGGCGGTCGTCAATGTCAAGAACGGCGAGGTCCTGGCGATGGGCCAGTATCCGTCTTTCGACCCGAATGAACCGTACAGCGTTCTGACCGAGATAGAACTGTTCGAACTTTCCAAATATGATCCGGAATCTGAAGAATACCAGTCCAAGTATTCGGAGATGCTTTTCAGCGTATGGAACAACAAGCTTACTACGGACAGATACGAACCCGGTTCCACGTTCAAGATCGTCACGGCGGCAGCCGCACTGGAGGAGAAGGCGGTAAGCGTTGACGATAAATTCGTATGCTCCGGAGCATATTTCGTCGCTGGCTATAAAGATCCGATCCCGTGTCACAAACTTGCCGGACACGGTACGGTCACATTTGCGGAAGGACTGCAGCAGTCCTGCAACCCGACGCTCATGGAGACAAACAGAAGGCTGGGCAAAGAGCTGTTTTACAAGTATTTCGAGAATTTCGGATATGCCGAGACCACGGGTATTGATCTTCCCAGCGAGTATAATACCATACGAAGCACTTACGAGAACATGGGCCCTGTCGAGCTTGCTGTTTATTCATTCGGACAGACTTTCAAGACGACCGTCATTCAGCAGCTCATGGCCGTTAGCAGCGTCGCCAACAGGGGAGTACTGGTAAGGCCTCACCTGATGAAGAGCATAGTGGACAGCCAGGGGAATGTCATTGAATCCCGCGGCACGGAGATCAAGCGTCAGGTCGTCAGCGAAGAGACTTCCAAGACCCTGATGCAGATACTGGAGGAAGGCGTCTCGGGCGACGGAGCCGCGAGAAACGCTTATGTCAAAGGGTATAAAGTGGCCGCCAAGACTGGTACGTCGCAGAAGATCGACCAGGAGGACGAAACTCTGAGGGTCGGGTCGTGCGTTGCATTTGCGCCGGCAGATGATCCTGAGATAGCTGTCATAATCGTAACGGACGAGCCGCGCAAGGGCAACCCTTACGGCAGCGTAGTCGCCGCACCGTTCGTTTCAAAGCTTCTTTCGAGCATCCTTCCCTATATGGGATATGAAGCGGAGTACACAGACGAGGAGCTCCAGACTAGCGACATCACAGTGGCCAGTTATGTCGGACTGGAGATAGAGTACGCGAAAAACGATCTTTCATACAGGGGCCTTCAGACAGAAGTCGTCGGTTCGGGAAAGAAGGTCACCGCGCAGTCTCCCAAATACGGAAGCGTCGTAAACAAAGAGACCGGTAAGGTGATCCTTTACACGGATACTGACGAACCCGAGAGCACGGTGAGCGTTCCGGATGTTTCCGGAAAACTGTCCGCCGCTGTTAAGAGACTTATCCTCGGTGCAGGTCTGAACATAAAGATGGAGGGCGCGGTCAGCGCCGATTCGCAGAACAGCGCCGTGGCGGTAAGCCAGTCTCCGTCTCCCGGCGAGATCGTGCCGCCGGGAACAGTGGTGACGGTGGAATTCCGTCATCTTGACGGGACAGACTGATTAATATCCGGCCTTCACTGGAGAAGGCACGGAAGTGACAGGAGAAATGATGACGGTATCACTCGCAGCATCGGCACTTTCGGTTTTTGTCATCACTGTGCTGATCCTCAGAATTCTTATTCCAAAACTGATAAGTTTAAAGATGGGGCAGAAGATCCTTGAGATAGGCCCGAGATGGCATAAATCAAAGGAAGGCACCCCCACCATGGGCGGAGTATCTTTTATAGCTGCTGTCACGGCCGTGCTTGCCGTTTATGCGGTCATCAGACTGTGCCTCGGGACAGCTCTTACGGAGCTTCTCCCGATGATCTTCACTTATATGCTGGCGCTTTTGAACGGTCTCATAGGAGTGTTTGACGATTATGTCAAACTGAGACACAGGCAGAACGAAGGACTTAAGCCGTATCAGAAACTGGCCCTGCAGCTGATCGCCGCCGTGCTGTATCTAGTCGCGATGGGATCGTTCGGCTTTATCGGCACTTCGCTTCTGCTTCCGTTTTTCAACGTCAGGGTCGAGCTTGGGTTCTTCTACTATATATTCTGTACGGTCTTTATCATGGGCATCGTCAACAGCGCGAACCTTACCGACGGCATCGACGGACTGGTTTCATCGGTTACGATCGTGATAATGATCTTTTTCGCGGTATGTTCATACAGGACTGGTGACGGACATCTGGCGGCATTCTCCGGAGGGATCATAGGAGCGTGTGCGGGATTTCTGGTATATAATTTTCATCCCGCCAGGGTATTCATGGGAGATACCGGTTCTCTTTTTCTCGGAGGAGCATGCGTGGGCGCTGCGTTTATGATGGATAATCCGCTGATCATCGCACTGGCGGGCTTAATATTCATAATCGAGGCGCTGTCAGACATAATCCAAGTGTTTGTTTACAAGCTCACTCACAAAAGAGTGTTCAAAATGGCCCCGATACATCACCATTTCGAAAAATCCGGCTGGGGCGAAGTCAAGATCGTGGCGGTTTTTTCAGCCTTTACTCTGATCTGCTGCGCGGCGGCTGCGCTATCGTTGTTTATCTGAAAACGGTTTCTAAAGATCATTCGGGAGAATAAAAGGAATGCGGTATTCTGATCGATCCGGAAAAACAAAATACAGCGCTAGGGATAAAAGCGGGAGCGGCGCAGTCACTCTCGGCCGTTCGGGCGTTATGTCGGATATTGCCGATCTCAGGGATACGGGTTACGAACGTGTTACGACGGGAATAGACCGTCCTTTTCTTGTCCTTTTTCTTGTCCTCATAGTGATCGGATCGGTCATGCTCTTCAGCGCAAGCTACGTATTCGCTGACAGCAGGACCGGTGACAGTCTGTACTATATCAGAAGACATATCATCTTTCTGGTCATAGGCGGATTTGCCGCCCTGTTCGGATTCCTGTGGCCGTATACGATATACAAGAAATATGCTGAGATAATATTCATCGTCGTATGCGTGACGCTCGTCGCTGTGCTTCTTGTCGGAGTATCGGAAGGATCCGCAGTGAGGTGGATAGACTTCAAGTTATTTACCTTCCAGCCGTCCGACGCCATGAAATTCTCCATTGTGGTGCTGATGGCCAAATACTTCGATACGCTGGAGCGCCGGGAAAGCGGCGCGAAGATGAGCTACCGCATCAGAAAGATCGAAATGTCAAGAGAATTCGTCTTCGAGGCGGCGGTGCCGATGCTTATCATAATGGTCTCCAGCGGACTCGTAATGCTGGAAAGACATCTTTCCGGAACGATAATCGTTGCCTTCCTGGGACTGTGCGTCTATATCGCGGGCGGCGGAAAGAAGAGATGGGCGGCGCTGTTTTCGGGTATCGCTGCCGGGCTGCTTGCTATTTACTTGGCGATAAGCGGAGGATATCAGAGCAACCGTATCCTGGTCTGGATGAACCCGGAGAAGTATCCAAGAGACGGAGGATGGCAGACGATCCAGGGAATGTACGCTATAGGTTCCGGCGGGCTTCTCGGCGTGGGTCTCGGAAACAGCAGACTTAAATACGGGTATGCTTCCATGCCTCACAATGACTTCGTCTTCTCGATCGTCTGCGAAGAACTCGGGTTCATCGGCGCGATGGCCATAATCGCACTTTTCGGACTTCTCGTATGGCGGGGCTTCGTTATTGCCATGAGAGCGCCGGATAAATTCTCTTCTCTGGTTGCGATCGGCATCTCGAGCCAGATCGCGATACAGGTGCTTCTGAACATCGCTGTCGTGACGAACACTATACCAAACACCGGGATCTCGCTCCCGTTCTTCAGTTACGGCGGGACCGCGATAATAATCCTGATGTTCGAGATAGGCGTCATGCTCAAGATATCAAAGCATTCATACAGGAAAAAGACCTCGGAGGATGACGATGAGAGTGATAATGACAGGCGGAGGCACGGGAGGGCACATTAATCCCGCGATCGCGATCGCCAATACCATAAGGGACAGCATCGAGGGGTCTGAGATCATATTCGTGGGAACCCCCGCGGGACTGGAAAACAAACTGGTACCGGCAGCCGGTTATGAGATCAGACATGTCGAGATACAGGGCATTAAAAGAAGTCTGTCGCCGAAAAACATAAAGACTGCCTATCTTGCGGCGGTATCTCCCTACAAGGCAAAAAAGATCATAAAGGAATTCCGTCCGGACATAGTCATCGGCACGGGCGGGTACGTATGCTGGCCGGTGCTCAGGGCAGCTTCAATGATCGGGATACCGAGCGTCATCCACGAGTCAAACGCTGTCCCAGGTGTTGCCGTAAAGATGCTTTCAGGATATGTTGACCGGATACTGGTGAACTTCGAGGAGACGGCCGGTTTCATCAGTCAGAAGGAAAAGATCATACATGTAGGAAATCCGCTTCTGGGCGATTTTTCATGCGTGGGCCGGGATGAGGCCAGAAAAAAGCTGGGTTTGAGCGAATGCGGATATTATATCCTCTCGTACGGGGGCAGCCTTGGTGCGGAAAAGGTCAATGAGGCGGTTCTGGATCTGATGAAAGTTTACTCGTCCGTCGAGAGCGGGGTTCGTCACGTACATGCTACCGGCTCCATAGAACATGAGACGTTCATGAAGGAGTTCGCGGAAAGCGGTCTTGTGGGCAACGGGAACATAGAAGTGCTCGAGTATATCTATGACATGCCGCTGAGAATGGCTGCTGCGGATCTGGTCATCTCCCGCGCCGGAGCCATGACAGTCTCGGAACTGTCTATGATGGGCAAGGCGAGCATAATGATACCTTCCCCGAACGTGACCAACAACCACCAGTATAAGAACGCCAAAGTTCTGGAGGACGCAGGGGCCTCGATACTTATCGAGGAAAAGGACCTTTCCGGCGAAAGGCTGGCGGAAGAGATAAAAAAACTGAGAGACGATCCTGTCAGGGCTGAAAAAATGGAAAAAGCGATCGGGCGTTTTTCCGTAAGAGACTCAAACAGCCGCATACTGGAAATAATCATCGGCCTGACGGAAAAAAGAAAAAACAGCTGAATTTCTCCTTACTCCTTTAATAACCGGAGGGAGATCATGAATCAGGGCACCAATTCTGGGAAAAGGGAATTCTATTACGTTCCGTCCAAAAAACAGAATAAAAAGAACAAAAAGAAAAAGAAGATCAGAAACAAACCGCTTACCGTCTTTCTGCTGGCGGCGGCTGTCATTATCGTTGCCTTGATACTGGCTTTCGTGTTCCTCAGGATATCCGCCGTCCGGTTTGAAGGTAACAGGTTATACAGCGAAGAAGAACTTCTTGAGGCCTCCCGCATCCGGATAGGTGAACGGATGTACGGGATAGACAAAAAGGAGATATCAGAGACTATAATCCGGAACTGTCCTTATGTAAAATCCGTGAGGATCACGAGAACCCTTCCCGGAACGCTGAATGTCAAGATAGAAGAATATGACGCGGGATTCTATGTGGAGATCGGCGATGAGTACTACGTTCTGGGCGAGAATCTGATAGTTCTGGAGCGCGAGATGAACTATGAGAATGTCAAAAGAAGGGGTCTCATTCTGCTTGACGCAGGTAACATTCTGTCCGCGGTCGTGGGACAGCCGCTGAAACTTGCCGCAGGATCCGATACGGAGACCGTAAAAAACGTCATGTCGGCCGCAGTGGAGTCGAACGTCTACGGAAGGATGACCAGACTAAACGTCAGGGACAAATACAATATTTTCGCCGTATGTGACGAACTGTACAAACTGATCCTCGGAGACAGCAGGGACATAACCGTTAAGCTCAATCTCGGAGGCAAGATCCTTGAGGACAGCATGTTCGACGGCAATGTGACCAGGGCTCAGGTGGACCTGTCGGATCCAGAGGAATGCGGGGTCATCATAGACAATCAGATATCGTTCGAATAGTAATAATCCGGCAGTTCCGTGGTCGCGGCGGTTGCCGTTTTTTCAATAAAACTCAATAATGAGCGTCAATTTTTGTGAAAACTATTGAATTGTTCACAAAAAAAGATTATCATAAGGAAAATGTATTGTTAAATGGGGTATAATGCTCTTTTTGGTTTCCGTGACTGAAAAGGAGCGTTTCATCGCTATAAAGGCTTTATTCTAGGCATTAACTTGGGAGGAAGACAGAAATGGCATTTGAACTTGACCAGAATTATGACGTTGGGGTATGCATAAAGGTCGTTGGCGTAGGAGGCGGCGGAAACAACGCTGTCAACAGGATGATCGACACCAACATACGCGGTGTGGAATTCGTTTCCATCAACACAGACAAGCAGGCTCTGGTCCATTCTGCTGCGACTCTTAAGATACCGATCGGCGAAAAGATCACGAAAGGTTTCGGAGCAGGTTCCAATCCGGAGATCGGTGAAAGAGCTGCCGAAGAGTCCATCGAGGAGATAAAAAAGGCTCTTGAAGGCGCCGATATGGTCTTTGTTACGGCCGGAATGGGAGGCGGTACCGGCACGGGAGCAGCTCCCGTCGTCGCAAAGGCTTCCAGAGAGATGGGCATTCTTACGATCGGCATAGTTACCAAGCCGTTCGCTTTCGAAGGCAAGCGTCGGATGGCTCAGGCTGAGATGGGTATCAGCCGTCTTCGCGATCAGGTGGATTCTCTTGTAGTCATTCCGAACGAAAGACTGAAACAGGTCTCGGACACAAGGATAACCCTGTTCAATGCGTTTGAAGTGGCGGATGACGTTCTTCGCCGCGGCGTACAGAGCATCTCGGAAGTTATCAATGTTCCCGGCTTCATTAACCTTGACTTCAACGATGTTACCGCGATTATGTCCAACGCAGGATATGCACATATGGGAGTGGGCTCCGCAAACGGTAAGGACAAGGCGGAACTTGCGGCGAAAGTTGCGATCTCTAGCCCGCTGCTTGAGACTTCCATCGACGGCGCGAGCGGCATCCTTGTAAGTATCACCGCTTCTCCCGATATCGGTCTGGAAGATGTTGATTTCGCTTCTACCATGATAACCGATGCGGCGGATCCCAACGCGAACATCATATGGGGCGCCGTTTTCGATCCTTCTCTCGAGGATGAGATGAGGGTGACGATCATCGCGACCGGTTTCAATAAAGAAAACTATCACAGAAGCACCGATACTCCCGTTCCTGTCGCAAAGGACGGAGTCAGCGGAGCATCCGTAAGCTTCAAACCGGCTGATCCGGTTCCTACGGAAAAAGCCGAGGACGCATCAGATATGCCGACTATCGAACCGACCGTGTATGACCCGATCAGGGACAACGATATAGGGGAAGGCACGATGCCGGAGATCGAGGAAGAGGTCCTCGCCGACAGCGAGCTCGACGATGTCCTCAATATTCTCAAAAAGCCCAACAAACGGGATGATGTCAGAAGAAGATAAGTCCATTCAGTTATAATTCGGTACAGATCAAGGCGGAAATCGACATGCATGTTTTGTGCAGGGATTGCCGCCTGTCTTGATTTGCGGGGAAACAGCGGCATTTGTACGCTGTTGCGGAGGAGCGAAGTTTATGGGGAACAGAGGCAGATTCAGTCTTAAGGATCTTTTTCCGAAGGCATTCAACGGAGCAAACGGAAGCGACGCCCTCAGCAGGGCCTCGCTGATCGTTTCGGCGGTGCTGATCGTTGTGAATCTGTTTGTCAGAACTCCCGTGCTGATCATTGCGGCATATCTGTTCCTTGGATATTCTCTGTTCAGAATGCTGTCGAAGAATACGGTACAGAGACGCAAGGAGAACGAGTGGTTCGTTAATATAGGCAGAAAGATCTGGGCAAAATTCAGGCTTATCAAAAACAAATGGAAAGACAGAAAAACTCATGTGTATATAAAATGTCCCGAGTGCAAAAACGTACTGAGACTGGTAAAGAACAAGGGAGAACATACTGTAGTATGCCCGTGCTGCAAGAATAAATTCGTTATAAAACAATAGACAAGAGCAGACAACTCTCAAAAGGAAAACTGGCGTAGTCGGTAAATACATACCAAACTACGCCGTTTTTTTGGATTATCAATCGTATAATTGTGCCCGATCCCCCGAAGGCATTATATGGATTCATATAAAGGAGGGGAATACTGCTGATACCAAACAAAACACGAAGCGCGGACAGGGATGGACCCTGCCCGCGCTTCGCGTCGTTCTTCGTATACTACAAGAAAAAAGAAAGATCCGAACCAATCATTCAAAACGAACCGGTTCGGATAGATCTATTTGGTGACCCGTACGAGAGTCGAACTCGTATTACCGCCGTGAAAGGGCGGTGTCTTAACCATTTGACCAACGGGCCGATGGTAGCGGAAGTTGGACTTGAACCCACGACCTATCGGGTATGAACCGATTGCTCTAGCCAGCTGAGCTATTCCGCCTCAAGAAAACACTGAAAACTACAGTGCCTAAGAAGTATATCATACCGGGCCGGTGTTGTCAATGCTTTTTTTGCGGCTTATGCTTTTTTTGACGATGACGAAGACATATGATCCCGGATGGTAAACAGGACTGTTAATAAAGATGCATTAATTGCACGTTTGAGGCGCTGTCCACCCCGGACAAGTGCGTGACAGTCTGTCTGATAGCATATTCCTGTGACCTGAAGGGAGTACGTCAGAATATGGCCGTGAAAGAGTACCGATGCATAGTTCCGTGTGATTATGTTGAACGAAAATGAACTTGAATTGTACTGCCGTTTATTGTATAATTACGAAAAGGGAAACTAGCTTTTCCGTTTCTCCGGCAGCTGGTCGAAAGCAGGCACGGCAGACGTGTTTTGCCGGCCCTGATAGAGATCATCATCAGTGTTCCGGAGCACGGTAAAGCAGGGTATTCGCAGTCGGTATTTCACAGAAAGGGAATTGACAGGCAGGTCTCCAGCCGGGGTCTGCCGCTTGTGGCTGACGATATGGCATATTCATTCAGAGGCGGAACGCATGTGAGGGAGCACAAGATCACGCGCAAGTCTCCCATAGAGAAAATGACTGCCCCGCCGGTGGTCTACATACCTATGTCCCAGAATATCGGAGCTATGTGCACGCCACTGGTCGCCGTAGGCGACAGGGTCCTCAAGGGACAGAAGATCGGCGACGTTGAGAATGCTCTGGGCTGTCCGGTTCATTCGAGCGTTTCCGGCACGGTCAAAGAGATCCGGGAGACCGTGAATCCGACCGGGCAGAAGAACAAGGTGGTCGTGATAGAGAACGATTTCGAGGAAGCGGTCTCGGATGAGGTGATCCCGTTTGCGAAGACCATCCAGGAGACTTCCACCGAAGAGATCGTGGACTGGATCAGGAAGTCCGGCATTTCCGGAATGGGCGGAGCTTCTTTCCCGACATATGCCAAGATCAGCTCGGCGATTGGTAAAGTCGATACGATGATAATCAACTGCGCCGAATGCGAGCCTTACATTACCGCCAACCACAGGCTCCTTCTGGAAGATCCGAAATCTGTCCTGAACGGCGCGAAGATCATTATGAAGGCGCTGAAGCTCAGGACGGCAACGTTCGCAGTAGAAGACAACAAATTCGATGCCGTTCATGAAATAGACAATGCGATCGGAAGAAGCAAACTGTTCAAAGTCGCCATCATGAAAACGAAGTATCCTCAGGGCGATGAGAGACAGCTCATTTTCGCTATCACGGGCAAAGAGATCCCTCAGGGAAAACTTCCCGCAGACGTCGGTTGCGTCGTTTTCAACGCGGAGACATGCGCGGCAGTGTACAGAGCGTTCTCAACGGGTATGCCTCTGATCGAAAGGATCGTGACAGTGTCCGGAGACTGCCTAAAGGAACCTAAGAATCTTCTCGTTCTCATCGGTACGCCGTATTCTGATCTGGTGGAATTCTGCGGAGGATTCAAAAGGGAACCGGAGAAGATCATAAACGGCGGCCCGATGATGGGAATGGCGCAATGGGATATAAACGCGCCGGTCACCAGGGGCACCTCGGCGGTGCTGTTCCTTTCGGGACGGGAGAACAGGAAATACAATCAGCCTGAAAACTGCATAAAATGCGGAAGGTGCGTAAGGGCATGCCCGATGCATCTGATGCCTAATTATATTGTAGCCTACACCAAGCTTCTTGATTTCGGAGAAGCTGAGAACTACGGCGCGATGTCGTGCGTTGAGTGCGGTTCATGTTCATACAACTGTCCCGCGCACATCCCGATAGTCCAGTACATCAAGGTCGCGAAGAATACGATCCGCGCGTCAAAGTCGGCTGCACCCAAGAACTGACAAATACTTGTAGTGAAAGGACGGACGAGTCATCAGTCATCGTCCGGTTGATCCGGTTTTCAGATATGGATAACACGCAGTTGAAAAATGGAGAGAACAAGATGCCAGATCTTCTTACCGTCTCTCCGTCACCGCATATCAGAAACGGCATTACTACCAGAAGAATCAATATCGACGTGATCATAGCCATGCTTCCGGCTCTGGTCTGGGCGGTCTATGTATTCGGGTTCCGCAGTCTTTTTGTGGTCCTCGTTTCTGTCGCGTCGTGCGTGATCTTCGAAGCTCTGTTTGAACTGGTCGTGCGCAGACCGGTCACGGTACTTGATTTTTCCGCCGTTATAAGCGGCATCCTTCTCGGATTCAATCTTCCGGCCACAGTCCCGCTCTGGATCCCGATCGCGGGAGGAGCCTTCGCTATGATAGTTGCGAAAGGAGTGTTTGGAGGACTCGGTAAGAACATTGTCAACCCTGTTCTTGCGGCGAGAGTGTTCCTTTTCTCTTGGACCAGAGTTATCAATACATTCTCGAAACCGTTTTCCGCTCTTCCCGTATTCAGCTTCAGTCTGGAGGAAGCGGATATCGTGGCTTCCGCGACGCCGCTTTCAGCAATGAAAAACGGAGGTCTTCCCGATTTTTCCCTCGTGGATATGTTCCTCGGAACAAAGAGCGGCTGTATCGGAGAGGTATCGGCCATCCTGATAGCGGTCGGAGGGATCTATCTTCTGATCAGAAAAGTGATATCCTGGCACATTCCGGTCACATATCTCGGAACGGTAATGCTGCTGACATTCATTTTCCCGCCGTCCGGGACCGACGCGCTTCAGTTCATGCTTTACCAGGTCTCGTCCGGCGGACTGATCCTGGCGGCGTTCTTCATGGCAACGGATTATGTAACTTCCCCCACGACTCCAACAGGCAAGATGATATTCGGCATAGGCTGCGGGGCGATTACGGTGTTTATAAGGTATTTCGGAGGGTATCCGGAGGGAGTTTCCTTCTCGATCCTGATAATGAACCTTCTCGTGGGATACATAGACAAGCTGACCAAGCCCAAGAGATTCGGAGGTGTTCCAAAGAATGCAAAGCAATGACAGCGAAAAGAAAAAGCTAGGACATCGCCACGCAGTTAGGGGAATATACCGCGCCGCATCAAAGGAAGAAACTCCCGCTGCCGAGACGAATGTCAAGGCTGCCGCGGAGAGCTTGGCCGCCGCAGTTCAGGATGAAAACGTGAAAGAGTCAGCCCCCGCTGCTGAAGAGGTCACTGCGGAAAAGGATAACGGAACCGTATCTGAGAAAGAGGATACCGCGGCGGACAAGGCAGTCCCCGAAGAAACTGATGTCCGGGAAAATGACGGTACGTCTGAGACCGCATCCGAAGACACGGGATCTCAGGACGGAGACGATGACCAGTATGCTGAGGATAAAGGAAGTGCGGGCGGCATATTCAAGATCGGAGCCGTGCTCCTCTCGATATGCGCGGTCGTGACTCTGGTACTTTCTCTCGTTAACTTTCTGACATTCGACGCCGCGCAGGCCAACAAAAAGAAGGAAATAGACATTGCCATCAGCTCCATGTTTCCAAAGTCGACCTCCTCGGTCGAGGTGGAGACGGAATACGGCGACCCGATAAGCGGTGTTTACAAGGTCATGGAGAACGACACCCACATAGGATACGCTGTCGGGACCACGGCGAACGGGTTCGGCGGAAAGATCGAGATGCTGGTGGGTATAGAGAACGGCGGCAATATCAGAGGCGTAAAGATCATTTCGCTTTCAGAGACCCCGAACGTCGGAAGCAGAGTTGATGACGATGAGTATCTTTCGGGATACAAAGGGAAAAGCGGGATCCTAAAGCTCAAAGAGGACATAGATGCGATCTCCGGGGCCTCGATCTCATCAAAGGCCGTTCTGACGGGAGTTAATTCCGTGATGCAGCTCGGACTCGATGTCGATGGCAGGGAAACTGAGGACAACGAGGAAACCTCGGAGCCGGATAATACGGAGACCGGAAGGCTCCTCCCGGATCCTGAACTTGAGACTGTGCCTGTCGAGGGTGATGTCCCCGATGCCTCATACGACACGTATTTCAGAGCGGAAACCGCGGTTCCGGAGGAGATCCCGGACGAGACAGCGATACTTGAGATAGTGCCGGTCCCTTCTGAGGAGAAGTGAGATCCGGGTCAAAAGATCATGACCGGATGTGCGCTCTCCGCCTGAAAAGGGGACGCCGGAACATTACCACAAATACAGGAGAAGTACTTAATATGGCCGGAAAGAAAATATCGGCGCAGTTCAAAGAGGGCATACTCACAAACAACCCGGTGTTCGTTCAGCTTCTCGGGATGTGCTCGACGCTCGCGATCACGACTACCGTCACGAACGCTCTCGGCATGGGACTGTCCGTCACCGCGGTGCTTATATGCTCAAACATACTTATCTCTGCGCTCCGAAAGATAATTCCGAATCAGATCAGGATCGCCTCATACATCGTCATCATCTCCGGCTTCGTCACCGTTGTCGAGATGCTGATGAAGGCGTATACGCCTGAACTCAGCAAATCGCTGGGACTGTTCATACCGCTGATAGTTGTCAACTGCATCATTCTGGCCCGTGCGGAGGCGTTCGCCTCCAAGAACGCGGTCCTGCCGTCGATAATAGACGGTGTCGCAATGGGCATCGGATATACTGTCGCGCTGATCTTGCTGGCGTTCATCAGGGAGCTTTTCGGATCCGGGACCCTTCTCGGGTACAGCGTGTTCGGAGACTCCTACCAGCCGGTGTCCATGCTCGTGTCTCCGGCAGGTGCTTTCATCACGCTCGGCTTCATCATAGCAGCGGTCCAGAAGATCCTTCTGAGAAAGAAGGACAGGGATTTCAGAAAACAGCATGAAAGCGGGGACGGCTCAGATGACTGATATTCTTATCCTGATGTTCAGCGCGGTGCTGATCGAAAACTACGTATTCTCTAAATTCCTCGGCATATGTCCCTTCCTTGGAGTATCGGACAAACCGTCCACCGCTCTCGGAATGGGCCTTGCCGTGACTTTCGTCATGACGATCTCGAGCGCGGTGACTTACGGGGTCTACTATCTGGTCCTGGAACCTCTCAAGATCGAGTACCTCGAAACGATTGCGTTCATCCTGATCATAGCGGCGCTGGTGCAGCTGATTGAGATGTTCCTCAGAAAGTTCGTTCCGGCACTGTACAGCGCCCTCGGTATCTATCTTCCTCTCATAACTACAAACTGCGCCGTTCTCGGAGCGGCGATGCTGAATATCCAGGAAGGTCATAATTTCATAGAATCGGTGATCTACGGGTTCTCGTCGGCTGTCGGCTTCACACTTGCCATTGTCATTTTCGCAGGTGTCAGAGACAGGATGAGAATGTCCAATCCGCCGAAGGCGTTCAGGGGGATTCCGATAGCTCTCGTGGCCGCCGGACTCATAGCCATGGCTTTTTCCGGATTCATGGGGATCAGCTTCTCCTGATGTCCGGATATCAACAATAATCGGGGAGTGGACGTAAAATGGAACAGTTGAGTCAGATACTGATCCCGGTCCTGTGCCTGGCCGCTATCGGCGGAGTGCTGGGATTGCTGCTCGCCATCGCGGGCAGGAAGTTCGCGGTCAAGGTCGATGAGAAGACTGCTGCCGTCAGAAAATGTCTGCCGGGCGCGAACTGCGGAGGCTGCGGATACGCCGGGTGCGACGCGGCAGCTCACGCCATCGCACGCGAGGGTGCCAAGATCAGCATATGCACGGTTTGCGGCGATGAGGAACTCAAGAACATTGCCGAGATAATGGGCGTCAAAGCGGAAAAATCCGTCAGATACCGTGCTCAGGTCATGTGCTCGGGAACGCCGGAGCTTTCCAAGAAAAAATATATATACGACGGCGTCAGCGACTGCCGTACCGCGGTGGTCATGGGCGGAGGAGACAAGATCTGTCCCAACGGATGCGTAGGGCTTGGCTCATGCGTTAAAAGCTGCGTGTTCGAAGCTATCAGCATAGTGAACGGCGTAGCTGTGGTAGATTACGAGAAATGCCGCGGCTGCGGTACATGTGTTGCGACCTGCCCCAAGCACATCATCAGACTGATGCCTTACGACAGCACCCACTGGGTCGGCTGCTGTTCCGTGGACAAGGGTGCGGTGACAAGGACATTCTGCGAAGTCGGATGCATCGGATGCCGCAAGTGCGAAAAGACATGCGGGACCGGCGCGATCAAGGTCGATGGGTTCATAGCGTCGATAGACTACGACAAATGCATCGACTGCGGCGCATGCGCCGAGGTGTGCCCGCGTCACATCATATGGTCGGAAGACAAGCAGGGCAGAGGAAGATACATAATCGATCCGAGTGACCTTAAAGCTTCCGGAAGCGATGCGTGATCAGACCTGCGGGGAAAAAGAAATTTATACAATTATAATTTGCCGTTCATCGGACGGCGGAATGGAGCAGATATGAATAATATTCCGGAAGTAAAACTTGGCATCGTGGCTGTCAGCCGCGACTGTTTCCCGTCGACCCTCTCAGAGAAAAGAAGGATCGCTGTCGTCGGAGAATGCGCAAAACTCGGTGTTTCCATATATGAGAGCAAGGTCATCGTCGAGAATGAGAAAGACGCTCTCAAGGCTCTTGAGGATGTTACCGCCAACGGCGTCAACGCACTTGTGATCTATCTCGGGAACTTCGGCCCGGAGGGACCGGAGACCATGCTTGCGCAACGCTTTGTATCCGTACGCGGCAATTCCGTCATGTTCGCAGCCGCAGCCGAAGAGAGCGGCAACGACCTGATCGACGGAAGAGGAGACGCTTTCTGCGGAATGCTGAACGCTTCGTACAATCTCGGGATCAGAAAGATCTCCGCATATATACCCGAGTATCCGGTAGGCGGCGCTTCCGACGTGGCAGGAATGATAAAGGATTTCATTCCCGTCGCGGCAGTCAGGAACGGGCTCGCCAACCTCAAGATCTTTTCATTCGGCCCCAGACCGTACGACTTTCTGGCCTGCAACGCGCCGATAGCCCCCCTGTTCGATCTCGGGGTCGAGATCCAGGAAAACAGCGAGCTCGATCTTCTCGAGGCTTTTCTGGCGCACGAAGGCGACTCCAGGATTAACGGAATAGTCGGAGAGATGGAAGCTGAACTCGGCAGGAACGGGAACTGCTATCCTGCAATCCTTCCCAAACTCGCGCAGTTTGAGATCACGCTCACCGACTGGGCCGAAAAAAATCTCGGAGCATGCAGATACTACGCATTCGCGAATAAATGCTGGCCTGCTTTCCAGACCATGTTCAAATTCGTACCGTGCTACGTCAACTCCAGACTCACCGCACGCGGGATCCCGGTAGCTTGCGAGACCGATATCTACGGAGCACTCACAGAGTACATTCTCACAGTGGTCACCGGAAGCACGGTCGCTCTGCTCGATATCAACAACACCGTTCCCGCCGATCTGATAAGAGAGAACGAGAAGGTCGTCGGCAACTACACCTCCAAGGATCTCTTCATGGGATTCCACTGCGGCAACGCATCCGCCTGCCTGCTCAAGGAAGGCAAGAAGATGCAGTATCAGCTGATCATGAAGCGCAATCTTGAGCCTGATTCGGAGCCCAATGTTTCGAGAGGTACCCTCGACGGTGAGATCAAGGCGTCCGAGATCACGCTGTTCAGACTTCAGTCTACTGCCGACGCGAAGCTGGCTTCGTATATAGCCGAAGGCGAAGTTCTGGATATGCCGACCAAGACATTCGGAGGACGCGCGGTCATCGCGGTCCCGGAAATGGCCCGTTTCTACCGTCACGTGCTCGTGGAGAAGCATTTCCCTCATCACGCGGGAGTGGGCTTCGCACATGTCGGCCGTGCGCTGTTTGACGTGATGAAGTATCTCGGTATTCCGGATGTGTCAGTCAATCTGCCGAAGGAGCTCCGTTATCCTACGGAATATCCATATTTCAAATAATCTGAAAAACATTGACGGGCGGCCGGTTCTCCGGCCGCCCGACTCGTATATCACTGCGCTGAAAGGTGTCTGCAATATGGACAAGATGATCGTAATAGACGGCAACAGCATTCTGAACCGCGCTTTCTACGGGATCCGTGAACTGACCAATTCCCGCGGTCTCCACACAAACGCCGTATTCGGCATGATCAATATGCTGACCAAGTACATTTCAGATGTCGGACCGGATTACGCTGCCGTCGCTTTTGACCTGAAGAAACCGACTTTCAGGCATCTGGAGTATTCCGGATACAAGGCCAACAGACACGGAATGCCGGACGAACTGGCTGAGCAGCTGCCATACGCGAAAGCCGCCTGTGAGGCTCTGGGATTCAGGATACTGGAGTCCGAGGGGTTCGAGGCGGACGACATTCTGGGGACGGTCAGCCGTATTTCGGCGGAAAACGGCATCTTCACGTATATCGTTACCGGGGACAGGGATTCGCTCCAGCTTATATCGGACACGTCCGAGGTCCTTCTGGCCACGAACAGCGATTATGTAAGGTACGACGCGGCAGCATTCAGAAACAGATTCGGAATAGAGCCGGAGCAGTTCGTTGACGTCAAGGCTTTGATGGGAGACCAGTCCGACTGCATCCCCGGAGTCAGGGGTATAGGAGAGAAGACCGCCTTTTCGCTGATTTCCAGATTCGGGGATCTTGACAGGCTTTATGAGGAGTACGGAACATCTGATCTTACCGCATCGACGAAGAACAAGCTTTCAGAGGGGAAGGATATAGCCTATCTTTCAAGAAAGCTGGCAAGGATCGTTTCGGACGCACCTCTGCCGGCAGTTATCGGGGATATGAGATTCGGCGGAATTGACCGGGAAAAGATGCTCGCCCTTTGCACAGAGCTTGAGTTTTCAGCTTTTATCAAGCGTTTCGGACTTGAAAACGCCGCTCCCTCGGTGACATTGGAAGATCCCGGATACAGGGATGTCACCGTCCGGGAACTGAAGGAAGCGGTAAAGGGAAAGACGTTAGCCGTAGCGCTGGAATCGGATGAAGGAAGAGTAAAGGTGTTTTCTGAAGTTACAGGAGGCCTTTCTGCTCCTTCGGATGATCCGGACATCATCGGGGTCCTGTTCGGGAGCGGAGAGTGCAGCGTGATCTGCTATGATTTCAAATCCATGTATTCCGAACTTCAAAAAAGCGGGACGGATTTCTCGAACTGTTTGTTTGACGTTATGCTCGCGGCATATGTGCTTAATCCGGGTACGGGGGATTACGCGTTTTCTAAAGTCATAAGCGATGCGCTGGGAGTGTCCTGTTCGGACGTCCCGTCTCCTTATCTTATCTACAATGCCTACGCAAAGCAGAAAGAGATGCTGGAAAAGACCGGACAGAGCAGGCTGTACTACGAAATAGAGCTGCCTTTTGCGAAGATCCTGGCGGATATGGAGATCCTCGGGTTTGCTGTCGACGCCGAAGGGCTCAGGGATTATTCCGGAGAACTCGAGAAGATGGAAAAGGAGTATATCGACGCGATATATATGCTTTCCGGGACGGAGTTCAACATCAATTCCCCGAAACAGCTCGGAGAAGTCCTTTTTGAAAAGTTAGGGCTTCCGTCGGCAAAAAAGACCAAGAGCGGATATTCGACCAGCGCAGAAGTTCTCGAGAAACTTCGGCCGTTCAGCCCTGTTGTGGATTACGTGCTGGAATACCGCAAGGTGGCAAAGTTACGGAGCACATACTGCGAGGGACTTGTAAAGGTCATCGGCCGGGACGGATGCGTCCACACGGTCTTCAAACAGACGGGTACGGCCACCGGTAGGATTTCATCCGCGGAACCGAATCTTCAGAACATTCCCGTAAGGACGGAACTGGGAAGGAAACTCAGAAAGTATTTCATACCGAGAAGCCCCGGAAGGGTGCTCATCGACGCGGACTACTCTCAGATAGAACTCAGACTTCTCGCGCATATATCCGGCGACAGCACCATGATCGATGCGTTCAGAAACGGAGCGGACATACACACGAGCACGGCCGCCGAGGTATTCAGGGTCCCCAAAGAGTCGGTCACTCCCGAGATGAGGAAACGCGCCAAAGCGGTCAATTTCGGTATTATCTACGGGATCGGCGCATTCTCCCTGGCCGGTGACCTGGGCATATCGAGAAAGCAGGCGGAATCATATATTAACGGTTATCTCGCCACATACCCGGGAGTCGACAGATATCTGAAAAATACCGTCAATAAGGCGAGAGAAGACGGATATTCGGTTACCCTGTTCGGACGGCGCCGCCCTATCCCCGAACTGGCTTCGAAAAACAGGAACGTTTCCGGATTCGGGGAGCGCGTGGCGATGAACAGCCCGATCCAGGGCTCCGCCGCTGATATTATCAAGATCGCGATGATACGCACCGCGGACGCGCTGAAAAGGGAAGGCCTTGACGCCGCCGTCATTCTGCAGGTGCACGACGAGATCATTATAGAGTCTTCGGAAAAGGATTCCGCCAGAGCGGCGGAACTGCTCCGGGAATCTATGGAGGGTGCGGCGGATCTCTCAGTGCCGCTGGAAACGGATCTTCATATCGGCAAAAACTGGCTTGACATAAAATGATAACAAAAAACACAAAGAGCATCCATCCGGTCGGATGGATGCTCTTTTATGCGAAAATGGCCGGAATGGTCACGAGGACTGCTTTTTCTGAATGCTCCTCGCACTGACAGCCTCTTCGGGATTGATCTCCCCGGCTTTCAGAAGCGCCATCTTGGTGAAGAAAGGCCCCACCAGTTCGTAGATCAGTACCGAGAAGAGGGTGATGTTTGCAACGATGGCTCCCGCTTCCCCGAGTTCGTGGGCCTTCAGCGCCATACCGAGCGCGACTCCCGCCTGCGGAAGAAGCGTTATGCCCAGATACTTTACTATGTTGCTGTTGCATCCTGTGGCCCTGGCGCTGACGCTCGCACCGAAGTATTTTCCCATAGAACGGAAAATAATGTAGACTATCCCTATCAGGACGACAGAAAGGTTCTGGAATGTGGACAGTTCAAGTTCCGCCCCGCTCAGGACGAAGAAAAGTATGAGAACAGGCGCGGACCATCTGTCTATCCTTTCCATGAGCTCTTCGGAGAAATCGCATATGTTGCAGAATATCGTTCCCAGCATCATGCATGTCAGAAGAGACGAAAATGCGAAATGGATTCCGAAAAGTTCGAACTTCATCATGGAGATGCCGACGGTCAGGAAGATGAAAGTGACGGACATCGAAAGCCTTTTTGACCTGGAGTGGAAGAACCGCTCGATGAAAGTGAATACGAATCCCATGGACAGTCCGAGAAGAAGCGACATGACGACTTCAATCAACGGTTCGATCACGACTGCGATGATGTCCACGGAGCCGGAGATCAGGGCCTTTGCGACTCCGAATGCGACGGCGAACAGAATGAGCCCGACCGCGTCGTCAAGTGCGACGACAGGAAGGAGCACGTCCGTCACTGGACCTTTAGCCTTGTACTGCTTTACGACCATGAGCGTCGCCGCGGGCGCTGTGGCGGAAGCCACCGCTCCGAGCACGATCGCGGACTGGAGAGGCAGAGTCTCGGGTATTATGAAATGCAGGCCGATCAGAGTTCCGCACACCATGACGGATGCGACCACAGCCTGGACGACGCCGATGACCGCCGCCTGCTTTCCTATCTTCTTCAGCTGGGAGAGCCTGAACTCGTTTCCTATTGAAAAAGCGATGAAGCCCAGCGCCACATCGGAGATTATACCGAGATTCGAAAGGCTCTCCATATCGGTGAACCCTAGTCCAGTAACTCCGAGACGTCCCAGAAAATACGGGCCGATGAGGATGCCGGCGACCAGATACGCGGTCACGGCAGGAAGCTTCATCACCTTTGCGAGTCTTGAGAGCATGAGCCCTGAGAACATCGCTACCGACAAACTTAATAGTATTTCCAAAATGATCCCTTCTGTCTAGATATTTTAAATTATGTCAATCGTTATTGATTCCGTCAGATCGCCCCGCCGGACGGAGGCGAATCCCCGTTTTCATTCTCCGCTGCACCGTTCTCTTCAGATGATTCGCCGCTTGAGGACTTCACCGGGGCTCGGTCCCTGCAGGACGGAATGATTATGAGCAGGAACAGGGTCAATGAAGCAACTGCTCCGAGGATGGCTTTTAGCATCTCCGGATTCATCTCCCCGCATGACTTGCAGACACCCCACGTACCGTAGGAATGACCGGCTTTCGGGATGATATATGAGAATAACTTTCCGCATTTCACGCATTCGTGCTCTTCTGTGCCGTCCAGGGTACATGTTGGCAGCGTTCTGCTTTTGAAAACGGTATAGTGGCTCTCGGCGGCGAAGATCTCCGTGACCGTGTCGCCGCAGAGCGAGCACGTCTCGGTCATTATCCCGTCCTCGGAACAGGTCGGGGCGGTATCCTCTGTCAGGACATACCTGTGTCCGGTCGCCGGGATCTTATATCCCTGCGTGTCCCCGCAGATCGGGCAGACGAACGATCTGTAGCCGTCCTCTGTGCAGGTCGCCGGCCTTTCTTCACCTTTGACATATCGGTGTCCCGCGGCTTTCTGTATGACGGTCACTGTGTCGGAGCATCTTGTGCACACTTTTGTCTGGATCCCGTCCTGAGTATGGGTGAGAGGCGTGTCCTCTGTGACGATATAATCGTGTCCCCACGCCGGGACAGTCACCTTGTATTCCGTCTCCTGTGAAACTATTCCGGGATACCCCTTGTCGGTAAGATTGTCCTCGTAGCGGCAGCGGTAAACCGTGTATCCGTCTGTGGTGCATGTGGGGCTCACTGCCCTCACCGCATAATAGAAATGGCGTCCCGGGTCTGCCTGAAGGAAGACGGTGCCCTTTCTGGCTCCGCATATGCTGCATCTGTACGAGGCCTTTCCGCGCATGCAGCAGTTCGACTCATAGTCGGTCTCCCTCGACTCGCTCCAGACATGTTCGTGACTGTAATAATTTATTATCGCAAGCGCGTCCGCATACCCCATCACGCGCAGATTGTCGGGATCGTCGCTGAACGCGAGATCGCTCTTGTTCGTCAGAAAAGCGTGCTCGAGTATGAATGCGGGAAACCCGAGCTTTGCCCCCCATGTTATGACCCCGTAGTAGTCTGAAAGCCCTTCTGCAGTGCGAACGTCGGGGACGTCCCACCGGTATCTGCCGTCCCAGTAGTACAGGTGTTTGCCGTCTCCGGAGTCGTAGCGTCTGAAGATGCCTCTGGATTCGAGTCCGCAGAAGGTCTGTATTCCGGAGAGCATCTTGAGCGCGAGCGGCTCGGTGTATCGGGAGTATTCGGGGAAAACGGAGACCAGAGCCTCCGGCCCGCTCAAAAGAGAGGAGCCCGAACCGTCGAAATGGAACGAAATGAACATGTCCGCATTGCAGCTGTCCGCAACGGAGGCCCTCTGCGCGAGGTTCACTTCCTCCTGATTCGTCTCGTGCGTCAGGTGCACCTCGAAATTTCCGTTTGCCTTAAGATACTCCATGCATGCGGTGGCGACCTGCCAGTTGTACCATGATTCGTGATGCGTCCCGGCGAAAGTCCCTCCGGAATCCCCCTCGAAGTGGCCGGGGTCGAGCACTATCACAATCTGGCCTTTCGAGTTTACCGCAAATGATGACAGCGCGAGGAGCGAGGCGAAAAAAACAAAAAGAAGAAGGAACATAAGTCCGCGGGCGGCAGTGTTTCTCATGCGGTCTCAGCTCTCCTTCTTCCGGAATTGTCATGCGCGGCCGTATTCATTGCGCAAAAACCTGCAGTGATGGTTTTCAAGTGCATATTATAACCGAAAAACGCATCCGGGTCAATGGTTTCCGGCAGAGTGTCCGAAAACGGC
>JAGDBK010000066.1 GCA_017959065.1 Clostridia bacterium
GAACATCAGGGCGAGAAGCATCATCTGCGCAGCGTTGTCCCAGAAGGGATCCTGCGGCTGCGAGTTCTTCGGCGTCATATTCTTGAACAGATTCGTCACGAGTTTCAGAATATCGTCATCGTTCCGGATATACTCAAACGGGTTGTAGCAGTCACTGTTATCGGTGTCGATCAGATCGAGCACCTTGATAACATAACCTTCCTCTTTCAGCAGGTTCCCGGTGTCCCGCAGTATTTCCCCTTTCGGATCGAGGATCACGAAACTCGTATTAGCCTGCATCACATTAGGCTTCGCATAGAATCTTGTTTTCCCCGATCCGGAACCTCCGCAGACAAGCACGTTCAGATTCCTCATGTGCTTCTTTCCGTCCAGCCCCATTCTCACGCCCTGCGTGAGTATCTTGTTCTTTGCGGACTCGATGTCCCTGTACTTTCTGTTGACGGCTCCGGCCCTTCCCCATCTCGCGGAGCCGTGTTCCTCCCTGCGTCTGTAATTGCGCGCAGTCGACAGATAAACCCCGATACCGATACCGTATGCTGCGGTGATGATGAGGACAGTTTTAAGGCTGTCCTCACACCACACTATGTGAAACGGCCTCTTCATGATCTCAGCCAGGTTTTCAATGACCGACGGCAGTCCGCCGCCGAGCGCGGGAGCGATCAGAAGAGCGAACCAGACAGCAGGAATCAGCCCGAAAGCATAGAGGATGACGTTCGTTTTTGAAAATCTATCTCGCACCGCGTTCCGGAACTCTGACTTCTCTCCCGGGCGGGGAATCAATAATCTTGATCATCAGATCACATACCCGGTCAGTCGGTTTGCCTTTTTCAATACGCTGATTGCGGACTTCCATAAGATACTCGATCAGTTCGGAGCACTCCCTGTCCTTCAGTGTGATCACTCTTTTTCCTTCTGTCGACATTTTGCCTCCTCATCTGACCGCATCTTCCCTTTTGCGGTTTTCCTTTTCAATAGCCTCAAACTGACGGCTCATATCTTTGGAAATATCGTTAGTCATGTCTCGGATCGTCGAGAGGATGCCCCTGACACTCTTGCCGTCGATATCGACGAAGACTTCGGAAATCCTGCTCAACTCGATGCCGCCGGTATCGATGCCGTTCCTCTCGCAAAGGATGAACGAAACACAGTAGGAGTAAAATCCCGCGTTCTGTCTGTTCACGTCCTTTGAGGCGAGTTTGGCAGTGGCGATCTCATCCGCAAGATATCTGAATATGTCCTCTCCCGAAAGCCCTTGACGGATATAGATGTTTTTCTCTTCAAGGGAATAAAATGCTGGCAGATCATGCGTTTTTTCACCGTCCATAACAATGGGACAGGGCGAGCTGTTGATCAGCGCCTTGATTGCCGTCCGCTGCTCGGGATGCTTCTGCACGACCGGTTTTCCGTCGACGGTCTGCGTTATATCAAAGACTTTCTTGATGTTCACCGAAAAGCCTGTCGAACCGTCTTCTCTCCTGTACTCGGGACCCGGTTCCATCAGAACGATGGCGGCCTCTCCCTTTTTGATCTTCGCGTCCGCGTTTTTCCATGTATCAAAATCGGCAAGTTTTGTGGCAGTCGCCATCTGATGCGCAATCAGGATCGCGTTCGAGACCGAGTAGCGGTCAAACCGTGCCTGAACTGTCAGGTAGTCACGGAAAGCGTTTTCATCGTGCGCCAGCTTATCGGTGGCGTCATCGATCATCGCGTAAACGTCAGCCCGCTCCTGTTTCTTCTTTTCCGCCCACGTCCCTTTGTCAAACTGCTTTTTTTCAGCCGGCTTTTTATTGTCCCTCTTCTCCTCAGCTTCATCCTTCGCGAAAAGATCGTCAAATTCGCTCATTCTCTCACCTCTCCTTGTTTCGTTTCAGTTGTTTCTTCTTTCCCGGATCCTTGTGCGGGATCGTTTTTGTTCTGGTCGGGACCGTTTCCTTTCCGGCGTTTTGCTCCATTTCAGCTTTGATCTCCTCCAGTTCCTTCCTTACCGACTTGCGCGGTTTGTGGACTGTTTCCGACGGAGAAGCGTCCGTTTGACTTCTGCTTTGCATATCTAAAGAAGGCTCGGATCGACCGGAGCCCGAAGTCCGAGCCGCCAAAGGGTCCCCTTTATGAACGCCCTCTCTTCCGGATTTGCTCTCATCCGGCTTTTCCATAAGTCTGTCGATAAACTCGTCCGCACTCATCGACTTCTCAGGCGGAACTGCCCCTGACTTCTCATCCAGTTCTTTGGCAAGCGTATCCCGGACCTCTGCAAGATAGGACGGATCCTTCCCGAGCTTGGTAAAGATCATATTGAATTTTTCACGGTCGTCCGACTTGAACATGATCTCGGTCACTCCGTCCTTTGAATTCCTGTTTTTGAGAACCGTATAAAGAATTCCGTAGCGCTTAGCGTCGGTGCAGAACTGCTTCAGATCCTCGTCCGGGATACGGGCGATATCGAGCTTTCTGCCCGAACGGATCAGGTTGGTAAGCCTGATCGACCCTCTTGTTTTGTTCTCCTCTTTCGCCGCGGAAACGATTGCTTTGACGAGAAGTTTGGCGGCTTCCGCGGAGCCCTTTCCGGTCACCTTGAGCGCAAACTCCGCACCGTCCAGGCTCATCCTCACGATCTGATCCGCGGCTTCCGATGACGTGTTCATTTTTTCGGTTCCTCCTTTCTCTGTTCCTGTGATAGAATTGTCTCCTGAATCCGGCTGCCTTTTTCCGGCACGAAACCGACGGCCGGGTGTTCTCTGCCTCTGAATTTGTCCTGCTCTATCCTCATCAGGTTCTCCCGCATCCTGTCGATCCTCGCCATGACCTCATCGCAGGAAGTCACTTCTCTGCGCAGCTTTGAAAGCGACCGGGTACACTGTTCGATTTCCAGCCTGATCTTCGACGACAGAACTGTTCGGTCCGGCTCTTCCAGCCGCTGTGCGCGTTTAAGATCATTGCGAAGTCCCCGGCGCGTTTCGGTTATCGAATCGATGTCCCGCATTGCCTTTTCTTTATAGGCCAGAACATCTGACGCGCTTGTAAGGTGATGCTCGGTCACAAGATTCAGCTGATCCTGATAAATTCGCATTTCGCTGTGATCCTGCCGGATCAGGAAGTACATCCTCCGGTTTGTCGCAGGCCGTTTCTGTGTAATTTTCAGAGCACGGAAATAACATCTGTTGACGGCTATGAAATCCATATTTTCCGGTTTCTCGGTCTCATCCTCAAAAATCTGACGGGGAGACTCCTGTGCCGGGATGTCCGGATATTCGAGTTTCTCATTCCGACTGATGCGTTCAATAATCTCCTCCACCGAATACCCGGGCCCGAGAGATTTGAACCTCACAAATCGCTCGCCGCCGACCTGCTTGATCTTCGGGTACTTTCCGCGCTGATCGATGATGAATCCCATCTCGTCCATAGCTTCCAGAAACTGCTTTTCTGTAACAGATCCTTTGATCGCGATATCTATTGCTTCCCGGATCACGCTACGAAGCGTGGGCTTACCCTCCTGCTCCGCTTTCCATTCGCCATAGTTCCTACCCTGATCACCGGGACGCTCAATAATTGACAGACCGTACTCGCGACAGAGATTATCTGACTCCTCCCTCATCCGGCGGTAGTCTTCATGGCTGTTGCGAAACTTCGGACCGTCCACCATCGGCTGCGAGCATATGACAAAATGGTTGTGATAATGCCCCGTGTTGCAGTGCGTCGCAACGACGACACGATACCTGTCTCCCCACAACCGTTCGGCAAGCCTCTTTCCGATTTCATGCGCTGTGACGGCATCGATTTCCCCTTCAGCAAAAGACTGATATCCGTGATAACATACCCGC
>JAGDBK010000067.1 GCA_017959065.1 Clostridia bacterium
TCCACGCTCCACAGCATCTGAAGCGCCTCCGCGAGCCGTTCGATCAATTCCGCGGGACGCGCCAGGAATTCCCCGTCGCAGCTCATTTTGCCGGGGATCCTGCTCATGAGCAGATACTGATAATCCGCGTCCTGCTCGTAACAGACGACTTTCGGAACCGGAAGTTTTCCTTCGAGCCATCGCATCACCCGGACCGTGTCATCGCTGCGGCTGCTGATTCCGCTGATCTTAAGAACGAGATCGTCGAAAAGCAGGATCTTCGCCTTCGACATGCCGACTTCGTCGGAGCGGTACGCTTTTCCGGATACGAACCGTTTGATGTTGTCAGGAAGATTCAGAAGATCGGTCATATGTTTCAGTTCTTCCGGCAGATATACAGCATCATGCATGATCAGCAAAAGCCGTTTCGACTATTTTACAGAATTCTGAGGGTCGCTCTTTCACCGACCAGTGCTTGCAGCCTTCGAATACCTCTACCCGGCTGCCGGGCGTTTCCCGCGCTGCCTGATAAATATCCTTCTGCGGAACGAGCGGGTCTTTTTCTCCGGTCACATAAATGACCGGCATTTTCAAACTCTTTAATCTCTCTGAATAATAAGGTTTTGCCCGGTGCTGATCCGCAGAACTTCGCTGATAATTCAGCATCGACTTCCCGGCCCTATCTCCGGCACAGGCCCGCATGACCTCATCGACCAAAGGATCCGTGATCAGTTTCTTATGTCCGATCAAAGCGTAGGATATCGACCATCGGGCCAGCCATTTGTATTTTGCGCACCACCGGTATTGCGTCAGGGTCAGATGCGTATGGTTCACATACCAATAACTGAAACGGTGATACGGCATTTTTTCCGACAGTCCCCAGGAATCGACAGGGATCAGCGCCTTTACGCGTTCCGGATAAGCCAAGGCAAAGCCGATGGCGACCGCCCCGCCCATGGATAATCCGGCCAATACAAAATCGGCCAGACGGAAATGATCGGCGACGCTTTTCACGCAGGCGATATGCGTATCATAGAAGCCGTCCCCTGCCAGACCGTCCGCTTTATCGCTAAACCCGTAGCCTAAAAAATCGAATGCGAAAACCGAGAAATCATCCGTAAAAACATCGAATACTTCTCTCCAGGACAGCATTGCGCTGTCGCAGCCTGCGCCGTGCAGCAGCAGGACGGTTTTCTTCCCGGTCCCTTTTTTATAGGCGGCAATGTTTCCGTATTGCGTTTGAATGATTTCTTTCTCGAGATTCTCTTTTGTTTCTCTGACGTATTCCATAGAGATCTACAGATCTTTCCTGAAGCATATGATACGGTTGGCTTCCTCGAATCCCAAGACCATGTGAAACTGAAAACTGTCCGTACCTTCCACATAATCGTGACGCAGCTGGCACTGTGCAAAGGCGGCCGGCTTATCATCAATAAACTCGATGAAGCACGCGGCCTCGTCGTTTGCCGTCAATTCGCGGAACTCTTCTTCCAGATCCTCCGGATCGTGATCCGTCCACATCTGTATCGCCAGGCCGGCAAGCGTTCCGGCATCTTCCGTTTTCGCTTTCCTGATCATCTTTACTCTCCAAACGCCAAAAGGTTTCCGAGCGGGATGCCGAATCCCAGCGACCGATACATTTCGACGTCGCAGCCTGCGCATCCGACGGTCATGGAACTGACGCCGCTTTCACGATAGGCGTACTGCACCAATTCCCGCGCGACTCCTTTATGCCTGTATTCCGGACAGATGTAAAAATCCTCGAAAACGCCGCTCTGAGCATAATCGAACGTGGAAAAACCGGCCGTAACAGAACAGCATCCGATCAAAGTTCCCTCGTCGAAAGCTCCGAAAAAGGCGATCTGCCCCTTTTCAACGGCGGATAGCAACTTATTCTTATCCGGTTCTCCGGGAGCGTCTTCCCCAATCTCGGCCTTATATGCCTTTTGAAGCTCCCATAGTCGATCGATCTGAGAAGTATCGATCCTGCTGTAGTCCATAATTACCTGCCAATTCTGATTCTTTTGTAAAATACGATATCCGTACGGTCAGTCTACTATTGTCCTGAACAGGTCCTGCTTACATTTTACGCTGTATTGCAGAGTATAGGAGACCGCTCCGGCGTTCATCGCGTTCTGTATTGCGTCGATCTCTCTTGTTACGTCGTCGAGATCCCTGTACCAGGCAAGGAAAGTGTTCTGCGCGCCCCAAACTGACACATCGTTCCCGTCCAGAGCATACAGCGCGTATTTGGGACTGTTTTTACGGCCCTGGAACGGCTGCGAACGGGTCACCTTGGAAGCGCTGACGATCACTCCTTCGTTCGGCGAGACGAGCCTGATCATGGCCGGTGCGCTGGCGTTTTCAGAAGCGGCCGGCGCGGTCTCATTCCCCAGCAGGCTGTCCAGCGATACATTCAATTTCTTCGACAGGATCAAAAGCTTGTCGACTTCCGGATATCCTTCTCCCAGTTCCCATTTCGACACGGCCTGTCTGCTTACGCCCAGCATCTCTGCCAGTCCTTCCTGTGATAGCTGATTCTTCTTGCGAAGCGTCTGTAGATTTTCTCCAAAACTCATAATTTCGTCCTCCTTACAAAAGGAGCGTAAAGCCTGAGCCGTGTTTTTTCTACCAACCTCTGTTTGCCATTCCGCAACTTGAAGTTGCACTATATGATTTTATCATACACAAGCGGCTCGGTATACTTCGCGTTATCCTTATTTCTGCGCAGGAAGCGGATCAGAACGATGATGATGACCAGCTCCAGCAGCGCCAGGTTGACAGCGATAAAGCCGGAAGCATCCGTGACTGTTTCGATCTCCTTTGAGAGCGAGAAATCGTAGAGGCCGTGGATCAGGAACGATATCAGGATGCCGAGAATGGCATAGCCTTTCTTGTTCTCCTTTATGCTCTTGGCGTAGAAATACCCTACGATAGCGGCGTAGCCTCCGTGCGGTATGGAGATGCCACGGATCAGCATGACGATGGGATTGGACTCGAACACGTATACCACGCTCTCGAACAGTCCGAAGCCGATTCCGACGATCGTCGAATACACGGTCAAGTCAAGCCACGAATGCTCCCCTTCGATCTTTTTCAGCCTGCGCCTGAACATCCAGAACTTACACAGTTCTTCGCTCAAAGCGGCTGTCAGAAACGCGTGCAGCGCCGCAGCCAGTACCGGGTGCGAAGTCTTTACTCCCGAAACGTCCAGCAGGATCACGATACATGTCGAAAACAGCATGACCGGGAAAACTGTCAGCATTCCCGACGCCAGCATGCGGCTGCAGTTCTTTTTATACAAAACGTTCTGCTTTTTCAGATTCCTGAACCAGAAAAACAGGATCAGCGAAGGAACACATCCGGCTAGGAATGCAAGTATCAAAACGATCATACGTGACCTCCTCCGAAACAGATCTGCCGGCTTCTTTTTCTTGCGACGATCAGGTAGCGGTGCGTCGTCCCGCAGATCTTTCCGTTTTGCTCGACAGTCTTCTGTAATTGCAGGAGCCGGTCGAAGCACCGGTCCACAGAAAAGCCGGGAAACTCCCACTCGATGATCCTTGCAAACCACACGAAAGCGCCGACGTCGTAAAAGCAGATCGGCCCGAAGGCTTCGTCGGCCTGCAGGATCTCGAAACCCGCGTCCGTAAATCCCGGGATCTGTTCCCTCAGATTCGCATGCGGGAACGGCTTTTCGGCGCCGGGCAGGACCATCTCGACCAGTTCCCTGTCGTTGTCGGATCCTACCTGCTGCGTGACGAAAAGCCCGCCGGGCTTCAGCAGCCGCCCGATCTCAGGCGGACAGAAGTCTCCGTGCCTGTTGATGATGATATCGAAAGATCCGTCCGCAAAAGGGATGTTGGCAGCATCATGGCATTCGCGCAGGTCGATCCCCAGCGGCAGCAGCCTTTCCCTGCACAGTTTTACGTTCGGGGGATACCCTTCCGTCGCCGCCGTATTTTCGTACGGATGCTGAAGAGATAAAAGAAACTCACCGCCGCCCGTGTCGTAATCGAGGAGCTTCATATCGTCCTTCAGGACGCCGCGGATGATCGCTTCGTAATCCCAGGGAAGCGCGTTTTCCTCTTTATAGCGTCCGTCTATATGCGAAAAATCCCACCCCTTGATAAAGGCGCAGTCCTCTTCGCGTTTCCATATTTCTTTCAGTTCTTCAGCTGTCATATCTATCTCGAGTTTACCACAGTCACGTTTCAATAAACCGGGATCTACCGGGTGAACCCGAACACATCCGGTATGGAATCCGGTCCGAATGTTAAGATCCCCATTCTGTACATTGCCTTGGCATGGATCCTGTCATGCCAGATAAAACGTCTCAAAACCTTCCGTACCGACCATCGCTCGCCGTAGCTGCCTGTTACTGCTTTCAGCGATAAAAAGCCTTCGATGGATTCCAGCGCTTCGAAGCCCCTTTCCCGGCAGGAGACGATCGTTCCTTCGTTATCGGCCTCCACGCCGATCTCGGAGAAATAGTATACGTTAACGTTTTTCGTGTGCTGATACATCTCCTCGGCAGTGCGGGGGACCGGACCATAAAACGTCTTTCGGTAAGGTTTTGCGCTCTTGTTCTTATCGGGAAACGAGAGATAGAGCGCATAAAAATCCTTGGCGGATCTTAAAGCCAAAGATTTGAGAACCTGATATTCTTCAGCGCTTAAAGGGCTTTCTTCTGTCTCAAACAAAACGTCGCTGTCCGCGTCTTTGACCTGCAGGTCGGATTCCTTTTCCTGAACGATATCGATCTCATAGTCACCGGGCGGCGTTTGGCCTCTCCACAGTTGGAAACGCCGGATCTCTTCCGGCATTTTCCGTATCGCTTCTGTTTTAGATGCGCCCCGGGTATAGACTCCGGCAAAATCTTCCGCGTAAAGAATGCTGTCGCTGCCGTTATGTTCCAATACGCAATTGATCTTCATTTTTGCCATCACAAGATCTCGATCTCTTTCAGTTCTTCCCGGTTCAACTGATATTCTTCGCCGTTTGCGCCCATGGCATAGACCGCAAAAGAGCCGTCTATCGTAAACGCTTCCGAATCGTCTCCCGGGTACTGCA